>DAIQNO010000271.1:0-3771 GCA_036788355.1 Opitutales bacterium
CCGATCATGATTCGGTAAACTTTCCCAGCCACTCGCCGCCCGAGCATGGAAAATGCTGCCCCAGTGAGCCTTGCCCACCTTTTGGTGTCAGGATCGCTTCAGAAACCACGGCTGCGTTCTTGACTCCGCAACTGAGCGTGCACCATGCTCTAGGCGTGGCAGGGTAGCTGCCGGAACCGATTTTTTCTGACCTTTTACATGACCGACCACGCCTCTGCCACCCTCTCCAGCCCCGATGTTATCGAAGTCGATGTCGATGCCCTCGCGCAGGAACACGTCAACGCCATGCTCTCGGCGGAGGATAAACTGCGGCTCTACACGGACATGCTCCGCATTCGGCGTTTTGAGGAGCGCAGCCTCCGGGCCTATCAGCAGGGTAAGATTGGCGGCTTTCTGCACCTCTACGAGGGCCAGGAGGCGGTCGCCGTGGGTGCCGTGTCTCTAATGGGGCCGAGCGACCACATCATCACCGCTTACCGCGACCACGGGCACGCGCTGGCGGTCGGGATGTCGATGAACGAGTGCATGGCCGAGATGTTCGGTAAGCTCACCGGCTGCTCCAAGGGGAAGGGGGGCTCGATGCACTTTTTCGCTCCCGATAAGCACTACTGGGGCGGTCACGGGATTGTCGGCGGCCAGGTTCCCCTCGGCACCGGCATCGCCTTTGCCCTGAAATATAAGGGTGAGCGCGGCTGCTGCCTGACTTTCATGGGTGACGGTGCCGTCAACCAGGGGGCCGTTCACGAGGCCTGGAACCTTGCCAGCCTCTGGGATCTGCCGGTGGTCTTCATCATCGAAAACAACCACTACTCGATGGGCACCAGCCAAGCCCGCTCCAGTGCCTTCCGGGGCTCCCTTGCCCAACGAGCCGAAGCCTATAATATGGACTGGGAGCTGGTCAACGGCAACGTCATCTACGACGTCCGCCACAAGACCTACCAAGCCATGCAGCGCGCCCATGAGCGCAACCGCCCTTCCGTCCTCGAAATCTTCACTTACCGCTACCGGGGCCATTCCATCGCCGACGCCAACCACGAAAAATACCGCACCAAGAGCGAAGTCCAGGATTACAAGGAGTTCCGCGACCCGATCAGCCGCTTCCGCCACCGCCTAACCCACGAGGGGGTTTTGACCGAAGAAATCGCTCAAGCCATCGACGCCGCCGCCCGTGAGGAAGCCGAGAACGCCTACCAATTTGCCGAAAAGTCCCCCTTCCCACCGCCTGAGTCCATCCTCGAAGACATTTACTACGGCGAAGACACCCGCGGCCAAAACCCCGAACAAGACCAGCTCTCCCAAGGCCGCATCTGCTTCGAAGACGGCGGCCTGCGTGGCTAGACTGGGAGCCCCGCCTCAGACGCCGGCGATCCCGCCAGCCAAGACACCCTTTTCCGACCACCTCGTGAAATCCTACGCCAGTTTTTCCCTCTCAGACGCCGTCAGCTCCTTCGGGCTGACGCTGTCGTCTCGGCGGTTTCTGGCGCCAAAACCGCATCAGCCACCGCAATGGCTGACGGACGCCCTGAAGTTCGGCCAATCTCTTGCCGTGGTGAGCGAAAAGGCCCGGTCGGAGTTTATTGTCGCCCCGGTCTTACTGACCATGCGGGAGATGACTCAGCGGCGTCTGACGATTCATTCAGGTATCGCCCTCAATTTGGCCCCCCACCTCGGTCTCCAGGGAGTGCTCGATTTTGCCGTGGCCGCCGGGCCAGCGCTGCCCATTCTCCAAGCCCCGGTTTTCGTTGTCGTCGAGGCCAAGAAGCACGACCTCGAAGAGGGACTGGGGCAGTGTGCGGCAGAGATGGTTGCCATCCAGCGCCTCAACGCCCGTGATAACGTTGTATTCCACCACGTCTTCGGTTCCGTGACCAACGGGCGGGAATGGTTATTCCTGCGGTTGGCTGACACCGACCTCACCATCGACCCGGAAACTTTGCTCATCCAAGACCTGCCGTCCATCCTCGGGCGACTAGAAGGCATCGTCGATGCCGCTAAAGTGCTCTGGGAAACCGTTGAGGTTCCTGTTTAATGGCCCCAACAATCATCCCAAAACGGACGCGTTATTCACTTTAGTTCTCTCACTCGAAAGCCTTTTCCCTTTTCCCATGCCGCTCATCACTTATCGCCAAGCCATCAAGGACGCCCTTGCTGAAGAAATTGAACGTGACCCCAACGTCTTTGTGATGGGTGAGGAGGTCGCCCAATACAACGGTGCCTACAAGGTCACCGAGGGCCTGTGGGAGCGCTTTGGCGACAAGCGGCTCGTCGATACGCCGATTTCCGAAGCCGGGTTCATCGGCTTGGGCATCGGAGCCTCCATGCTCGGCCTGCGCCCGGTCATGGAGTTCATGTTCTGGAGCTTCAGCTACGTGGCCTTCGACCAGCTCCTCAACAACGGCAGCTTTTGCCGTTACATGTCCGGCGGGTTGATGAACACGCCCATCGTGGTGCGTGGCCCGGCTAACGGCGGCACCAACGTCGGCGCGACCCACTCCCACACCCCGGAAAACCTCTGCGCCAACCACCCTGGGGTCAAGGTCATCTGCCCCTCCAACGCCTATGACGCCAAGGGCCTGATGAAGACTGCGATTCGCGACAACGACCCAGTCTTCGTGATGGAAAACACCAAGCTCTACGGCGAAAAGTGGGAAGTTCCGGAGGCCGAGTATCTGATTCCGCTGGGTAAGGCCAATATCCTGCGCGAGGGTAAAGATGTCAGCCTGATCGCCCACGGGCGGGCCGCCATGACCGCCCTAAAGGCGGCGGAAGAGCTGGCGGCGAAACATCAGATCAACGCCGAAGTCCTCGACCTCCGCAGCATCCGCCCGCTGGACGTGGAAGCGATTCTGGCGACCGTGCGAAAGACCAACCGGGTGGTGCTGGTGGACGAAAATAAGCCGTTCTGCGGCGTCAGCGCGCAGATTGCTGCCACCATTCAAGAGGAGGCCTTCGATTACCTGGATGCCCCCATTCAGCGGGTCTGCACCATCGATTCCCCTGCCATCTACTCGATGCCGCTCGAGGAACTGCAACTGCCGACCGTCGAGCGGGTCATCAAGAAGGTGCTCAGCATCTGTTAAGGGGTAGGGCGGCCACGATTTCCAGGTGGCCGACCTGAGGCCTCCGAAACGAGATCTCCACCCCGCGCAGGCGAACGTGGTAAATCCGCTCAGGGTCGTGGTGGTAGGCCGGAATTGGGTCGTGGGCCAGTGCCTGGCCGACGTAGTCAGCCCAAGCTGCCTGGGAGGTCGTTGAGTCAGCGTCAGCGACCGGACTTACTGAAACGGGAATCAACTTTGGTGGAAGTCCCTGTTGGGTCAGACTTTCCAGAACGCCCGGTGCCCAAGTGATACTCACGGGTGGCGGCGGTTCACTGGCGAAACCACCAACCGCGCCCGGAATGGCGTCGGCGTAGGGAAGATAGGGCTTAAGGTCGAGAATCGGCGTCTGATCGGCGCAATCCAGTCCCAGCACTTCGAGAGCCTCGATCGTCACCCCATTTCGGTGGATCGATACCACTTCAACCGCCGTCAGGCCGATCGGGTTCGGTCGGTAGGGCGACCGTGATGCGAAGACGCCGACCTTTGCATTACCGCCGAGGCGGGGCGGGCGAACCGTCGCTGAGAGCGGGCCAGGATGGTTATTTTGGAACAACCAGAGCACCCAGAGGTGCGAGAAACTTTCAAGTTCACGAAACCAATCTTGGTGCGTGAAGGGCGGATAAAACTTGAGCAGGCTTGATTGATGGTGAAGCCCGCCTTGGCGCGGAAT
>DAIQNO010000272.1:0-1491 GCA_036788355.1 Opitutales bacterium
GCTCAGTGCCTTGCGGCGCGAGGCTGACGGCACTCTCACCTGGGGCATCCCTCTGTGCTGGCTGTATCAAAATCTCGACCACCTGCGCCAGGACAGCATCCCTCCCCTGCCCTTCTTGGGGTCTGCACAGCCCCCCGTCGGCCCGCAACGCGGTTCCCCCACCCAGCCGGTGCTCTTTCTGCGGGGCGGACGGTCGCGCTTTATCACCGATGAGGACCAGGCGGCCACCCAAGCGCGGCTGCCGCAGGCCCGCTGGCAGCTCTTCCCCGAGGGCTCTCATAATCTCCAGATGGACGACCCCGATAGCGTCGCCAAGGTGATCGAGGCGTTTTTTCAGGAAGCGACTTAGGCAGGGCTCGGAGGAGGAGAAGAATGAAGCCCCGCTGAAGCAGCGCGCTGGATTTCCTTTAAAACAGTGCCCGTGATCGTCCTGGTTAGCCGTGGAGCTTTTTTCCCGGACGAGGCAGCTTGGCCTTGTCGAAGCGGAAATCGGTGCCCATGCTAACGGGACTATGACGATTTACCCAGCGATCGACATTAAGGACGGTGTCGCCGTGCGGCTGATGCAGGGCCTGGCGGACCGTAAGACGGAGTATTTCAAGGATCCCCTGGAGCCTGCCCGGAACTTTCAGGAGGCGGGCGCTGAATGGGTCCATGTGGTGGACCTCGACGGCGCCTTTACGGGCACGGCGCGGAACCTGCACCACATTGAGCGCATTGCGGCGCTCGGCCTAAAGGTGCAGATGGGGGGCGGGGTGCGCTCTGGCGGGGATATTGAGCGCCTGCTGAACGCCGGGGTGGCGCGGTTCGTGGTCGGCACGCGGGCTTGCGAGTCGATGGAGTTTGTGCAGGAGATGGCGGAGCGCTGGCCGGATCAGGCTGCCGTGGGGATCGACGCCCGCGACGGCATGGCGGCGATCCACGGGTGGGTCGATGTCACGGCGATTACCGCCATCGACCTGGCGCAGGCCGTCGCCCAAGCGGGGATCAAGATCATCATCTACACCGACATTTCGACCGATGGCATGATGACGGGGCCGAACTTTGAAGGCCAGAAGCAGGTCTGGCAGGCGGTCGCCTCGACCCCCGCGCGGGTGATCGCCAGCGGCGGCGTCCATGACCCCCACGACATCCACCACTACCGCGAACTCGCCGCCCGTTTCCCCAACTTTGAAGGCCCCATTGTCGGCAAGGCTCTCTACGAGGGAACGGTGCCGCTGGAGGGTCTGTTCCGGTAGTCGGTAGCCTTGGCGGCGCACTGCCAGACCCGAAGTGGAACCGACCGCACCGTTCCCGCCACGTTCAACTGCGTTCCCGATGGAAGAAATCAAGGACAGCCGCCAAGCCAGCGTGCACATCGGCTACGATGGCCGGGTGCATAAGCGCTACACCGGCCTAAAGGCCCGGCAGCGTTACGAGAACGAGCGCGAAGTGTTGCGCTACCTGGAGGCGGCGGGCTGCCCTTTCGTGCCCAGGATCTTGGAGTCCGAC
>DAIQNO010000272.1:1501-3771 GCA_036788355.1 Opitutales bacterium
GCGAAGCTCTACCTCGTTACCACCAACTGCGGGAAGGTGGTGGAGCGCATCAGTGAGGCCAAGGCGGCGACCCTGTTTCTTGCGTTGGAACAGTATGGCGTGCGGCACGAAGACCCCCACCCGCGCAACATCACCTACAACGCGCACCAGGGCCGCTTTGAAGTGATAGACTTTGAGTTCGCCACGATTTTATCCACCGGACGCGGCCTCAAGCTGGAGGATGTCCGCGTACCGGGAAAAGCCCTCAACGCCGATGAACTGCACGCTCCCGACTGCGCTGGCAGCTAAGTTGGTCGTCGCACTCCGCCGGATTTTAGCCTCGCCACCCTGTGCCACCCGATAGCGCCCCACTACCCCCCAAAGACATCGAAGCTGAAGGTTCCCCGTCGGACAACAATCCGGCATCGGTGCCTCCAGCGGGCCTCCGGTGGTGGGCTCGGACCGATCCGAGTCGATTTCGATCGCACAACGAGGATACTTTCCTGGCCTTGACGGTGGACAGCCGGGAGTTGCGTCGCTTGGGCAAGGTCGGTGAGGCCAGCTTGGCGGAGGGCGATTTCGTTTTCGCGGTGAGTGACGGGATGGGCGGGGCCAGGGCGGGTGAGTTCGCCAGCCGCATTACGGTGGAGAAACTCGCCGAGTGGCTCCCAAGATCCTTTAGGTTAGGGGCACTAGGATTGCATCGCGGAGGGCCAGACTACCTGGCCGAAGTGCTCAGCAACATCCACGCCGAGATGGTTTCACTGGGCTTTCACTATGAAGAATGTCGCGGCATGGGGGCGACCCTTTCCCTGCTTTGGTTCGGGCCGGTGAGGGCCCACTTTGTCCACGTGGGTGACAGCCGGATCTACCTCCAGCGTGCTGGGGAAAAAGAGCTGCGCCAAGTCTCCGAGGACCACACCTACGTCCAGCACCTCGTCCGCACCGGCCGGATTTCGACCTCACAGGCGAAGCTACACCCCCAGCGCAACTTGCTGACGCAGACCTTGGGCGGGCAGACCCGCGTCCTGCAGCCCCAACTCGGCACAATTTACCTGCAACCAGGAGACCGCTTTGTCCTCTGCACCGACGGCGTTACGGGTGCCGTCGGCGACCGTTCGATCGCCGCTCTGGCCCACGCACCTAACCCCAACCGGAAAGAGCCCAATCCCGCTGACCGCCTTGTCGAGGAGGCCCTCAGTAACCTGACCCGCGACAACTCAACCGCGATGGTCGTCGAGGTGGTCTGAGACCGAAGTGCCTTTACCCCCGGACGCCGCTTGGCGGCTACCCAGAGTGCCACTTTTGGGGGGAACACTGGTGAAGGGAGCGCGGAAACCGCAACGGAGGTCGGCTGCGGCCCTTTTGGGGCTCGCGCCTGTCGCGATAGCTGATTAGCAGGGGTGTCGATGGTTCCTTCTAACTTTCACGAAGCACCGACGGTGCTTTTGGGCCAGCCCCCTTGCGAGAGACTTGAACCTGGCGTGGCCGGCGCTCTTGCCACGGCGCGGACGCAGCCCCCCAAGGACACCATCGTCGCCCCGGCAACGGCCAGCGGGTCGGCGGCGCTGGCGGTGGTGCGGGTGGACGGGCCGCTGGTGCCGCGGCTGATTCAGGATTGCTCAGCGTCCCCTGCCCTGCCCCGCCCTCGCCGCGCGCGGCGATTTCAATATCGCGACCTGGCCGGGCAGGTTCTGGACGACGGTATCGCGACCTACTTCGCCGCACCCCATTCCTTCACCGGCGGGGAAACTTGGGAAATGACGCTGCACGGAAATCCACTGATCGTTGACCTTGTGCTGGCCGATTTGGTGGCCCGAGGCTGCCGCTGGGCGGAACCCGGTGAGTTTACCCGCCGCGCCTTTCTGGCGGGAAAGCTCGACCTCAGCCAGGCCGAAGCCGTCGCAGAAGTCATTCAGGCACGGTCAGCGGGGGCTCTTGCGGCGGCGCAGCGGCATCTCAGGGGCGAGTTGGGCCGTCTGATTAGCGGCCTGGCAGCCGAGTTGATTGCCGTTCTTGCCCACTTGGAGGCGTACCTCGACTTTCCGGACGAGGATCTGCCCCCGGAGGACCACGCTGGGCCGCTACGGGACCTTGCCGACCTCGCGGAGCGTCTGGAGGCCCTGGCCGCGACCAGGCAGGCGCGGGAGTTCCTGATCGACGGCCTGCCGACCGTGATTGTGGGTGCCCCTAACGCGGGGAAGTCCAGTCTCTTGAATGCTCTTCTGGGCCAGCAGCGCGCCCTAGTCAGTCCGATCGCCGGCACCACCCGGGACTACCTCAGTGAGCGC
>DAIQNO010000273.1:0-3732 GCA_036788355.1 Opitutales bacterium
TGGTGGTATCACGACCCGTTTTCCCAGGGTTGCGCTCCTGCGTCGCTCCACCCAGTTGCTGTCACCTGTCGCCCCGTTGGGGCTGGTTGAACCGGCAAATTAGGCTACGAACTTAACTCGCAGGACACTAGCGGTCGCGTGAGATAATCCGGCTTGAGCAATCGACCGCCTCGGGCAGTTCCTGAGTTTCGGTCGTCCCGCCCCGAGAGCCCTCTGGGAGGCTTTTTTGGCCGAAGTTTACATTTTCCCTTGCAAGTATATTCCCGTCGAGGCATAGTAGGGAATAATGACCGCCACGCCTGAGCTTTTTAAGTGCCTTGCCGACCCCTGGCGCCTCCGCATCCTCAACCTGCTGCGGGGTGGGCCGTTGTGCGTCTGCCACCTGATGACGCTGCTGGGTGGCGACCAGGTGAAAATCTCCAAGCACCTCGGCTACCTCCGGCAACGCGGCTGCGTCTCGGCCCTGCGCCAGGCCCAGTGGATGACCTATCGCCTACCCGAGCAACCGCACCCGCTCCTGCTGCCGCTCCTCGATAACCTGGCCAGCCTCGGGGAGGACTCTGAGTCGGCGACCAACGGTCAGCTAGAACCCATTTTCCGCGACGACCTGGCCCGCCGGGAGGCACTGCTGCGGGCGATGTCGCTCCCCGAACGCGACCGCCTCGCCACAGCCGAAGGTTGCTGCAGCCAAGTTAGGCCGCCACCGAGCGCGGCGCGTCGCCAACCCCGACGCTCCCGCATCTTCGCTAACGACTTTGCTCAAGCTAACACCCAGTAAACTTCACCCGCGGTAAACTCCTGAACTACCCAACCATGAAAAAGCCCACAGTTCTGATCCTCTGCACCGGCAACTCCTGCCGCAGCCACCTCGCCGAAGGCCTCCTCCGGGCCGCCGGGGGCGACCTCTTTGAGGTCTTCAGTGCCGGCTCCAAGCCAGCCGGATACGTCCACCCGAGTGCCATCGCAGCGATGGCCGAGCTCGGTATCGACATTTCCGGCCACACTTCCAAGCACCTCGATCAATACCTGGACGCTGGCATCGATACCGTCATCACGGTCTGCGATCACGCCAACGATGCCTGCCCGATCTTTCCCGGTAACGTCCGCCGCTTCCACTTCGGCTTCGAAGACCCACCCAAAGCCATCCGACCTGGCGAGACCGAAATGGACGCCTTCCGCCGCATCCGCGACGAAATCAAGAAAGTCTTCGAGGCTTTCGCGGGCGGCTACCGTCAAGGCATCGGCGCGTAGCGGCGACCGCCCACTCTAGACTCCTGCCGCAACCACTCTAGACTGCTTCCGCCGCCACTCCAGATTGGTTCAGCCGCCCCATCGACAGCGTTAAAATCCCCGTCAACGGCGTGGAAACACCCTCTTTAAGCTGATCCGCTCAAAATTAATCCAACCCAACTCAACACCCAAACAACCATGACTACCCTCACCCGACCAGCAACCGAAACCAGCGTTGACCACAACGACGCGCCCGTCGGCGCCTGCTGCGCACCCGACCTGTCAACCGACAAGGCAACTGCCGCAGGCACCTCTTGCTGCGCGACCAGCGAGGCAGCGGGAGCCTCCTGCTGCCCGACTGAAGCGGCTGAAAACTCCTGCTGCCAGACTGCAGCGGCAGGCACCTCCTGCTGCGCCACGGAAGCTGTGGATGGTTCCTGCTGCGCCAGTTCAGCCGCCGAAACGGCTGCCGCCAGCAACCCATCCTGCTGCGGAGGTTCTGCCAGTGCAGAACCTGCCCCGGAGGCGCCCAAGGGCTTTTTTGGCCGCTTTTTCGCGAGAATCGATGCGGCACTCAAGGCCAAGGCCGAGGCCCAATCAACCTCGTCCTGCTGCACTCCGTCCGCTTCCAGTAAAGGTAAAAAATGCTGCTAAACACCATCGACTGGCTCTTCTATGACCTCGCGGGCCTTAACCCCGAGGTCGTCTGGATTGCCGCGCTCCACTTCTTCGTTTACGACACCGTCAAGATCTTCCTGCTCCTGGCGGTGATGATCTTTCTGATCGGCGTGGGGCGCAGCTTCCTGCCCGAGTCCACCCTGCGCCGCTGGATGGGCAGCCGGGGGCCCTGGGGCTACGTCATCGCGGCTGTTTTCGGTGCCGTGACGCCCTTCTGCTCCTGCTCATCGATCCCGATCTTCATCAGCCTGTTGAAGGCGGGCGTGCCGCTGGGGGTGACCTTCTCGTTTCTCATCACCTCGCCCATCATCAATGAGTATCTGGTCATCCTCTTGGCCAACTCCTTCGGCATCCCGATCACCATCGCTTACGTGGCCAGCGGCCTGACCATCGGCATCGGTGCGGGGATGATCCTCAACCGACTGCACCTCGACCAGTGGCTGGAAAAGGATCTCCTGGCCCCCAGCAAGCTGACGGCGGAGCTCGCCATGGCCGGGCCCGGCTCGGCCAGTCCCGACGGGGAAATGGGCGAGACCGCACCCGCTAAAGCGCCGGCCTTGACCTGGGCCCAACGCCTGCGGATCGGCTACGACGAAGCGGCCACCATTATCCGCCAGATCTGGGTGTGGGTGCTAGTCGGTGTCGCCATCGGTGCGGCCATCCACAACTTCGTCCCTCGGGAGAGTCTGGAAGGCATTATGGCGGCCACGGGCATCTTTTCCGTGCCCCTGGCGACGTTACTGGGCGTGCCGCTCTACGGAAGTTGCGCGGCGATCGTTCCGGTCGCGGTGGCGCTCTTCGATAAAGGCATCCCCCTCGGCACTGCCCTGGCCTTTATGATGGCGATGGCCGCCCTCAGTATCCCGGAGGCCGTGATGTTGCGCCGAGTCATCCGCCTGCCCCTCATCGGGCTGTTCTTCGGCATCACCACCATCGGCATCATGCTGGTCGGCTACCTCCTCAACCTCCTCTCCGCCTTGGGAATGTAGCTATGAATTTCGACCCACACCGAAAGGCCGTTTCGAGGCAAACAAACTGAGGAGATTGATCAATCCATCCAAGAAAGATTTTTACCAACAACCAACTCGGTCATGGCCGCATGATGAGTATTTTTCATCGGAATTGGCCTCGTTTGAAGTCCGTGTGCTTTCGCAAGAAGTCGGACCTCCTCTGAATGATCGTAGGTCATAATAAAATCTCCCGCCAAGGACGCGCAAAGGCGAAACAGGCGCTCGTGATCTACGGCGAAATGAGTATAAAGTCGGTTTCCCGCGTTCTTTCCGCCGGCTGTATACGGTGGATCAACAAAAAAGACCGCCCCGGAATCTTCCTGGAATTGTTCAATAATCTCAAACGCATCACCTCGCTGAAATGTCCACTTTTCTTTCACCAGATCCATTTCCCGAAAACGTTTAGCTAAGGTAGCGGGATACCAACGTGAAGCTATCCCCCTGCCCGCCTCACCTTTCTTTAACATGCCCGAACCAGATGCGAGAATCCCACCGTGGAAAGTGCGATTTTTAAGAATTGTCTGAAACGCTATTTCCCGCACCGAATCAGCCTTCCGATCTAATTCCTCTAGGACAGCTTCCTTAGACATTTCAAAACTCATAATTCGCTTTGCCAGCCACTCGGCCTGGCCGTCTTCCACCGCCTCCCACACCGCCGCAATCTCCGCATCTATTTCCACCATGAGCACCGAATCTGCCAAATCCTCAAATGCCGTAGTCAATGAAATTATACCCCCTCCCGCAAAGGGCTCGATCAGTAACCGAGGCTTCACTTTTTGCGCCCGCAACCACTGCCGCAAGCGGGGCACAAACC
>DAIQNO010000274.1:0-3716 GCA_036788355.1 Opitutales bacterium
GGCGCATCCAGATCTTCAACACCGGGGCGTGGTCGGCGCCGCGGATGCCCCGGCGCATCGCCATCTGCCGCGTGCCGCTCCTTGGAGCCGTCCTCGTGCGCGGCCTTAACGCCTTTGCCATCGGTGCGACCCGGATGTGCAGTGTGCGGCCGCTCTCGCCAGCCGTGCGGGCCGGATTCCTCTTTCCCTACGACTCTTGGGCCAACCGCATCGCCCTGCATGGCTTCGTCAAGGACATCCCGATGACCCCCCGCCACCCGAGCTGGCAATGCCTGGCCGAGATTGGCCAAGAGCTGCCGAAATTACGGGGCCACGCGATGCAAATTTGCTGGGGAATGCGTGACTGGTGCTTTGACCATCGCTTCCTCAAAGAATGGCAGCAGCTCTTCCCGCGAGCCAAGACCATTCCACTACCCCACGCCGCCCACTACCTCCTCGAAGACGCCGGCCCCGAGATCAACCTCGCCGTCCGCGAGTTCCTCACCAGCTAATCCCGCCCTCCCGTCTGCGAGCCGAGTCGCGCCTCACCGCGTCACTGAGTTTAGTCGCGCCTCACCGCGCCAGTGGCGTATCAACGGGCCTTGTTCACTGCCATTCGAAGCAGGAAAAGAGTGGCAGTCGGCGACCTTCAACCAGAAATGCCCTTGGCCCCAGAGAAGCTGTCCAAGCCGCCCGTCGGCTGTTCACTCTGCTACGCGTAACAGCTCAAAAAAGTGTCTTAGCTACATTCTCGGGTTTCCTGATGGTGGTCGTCCATCTAACCTTGGCTTAGCGGTAAATCCAAAAATCCTCGGACTTACCCGACCCCAACCATACCCCATCTATGAAACTCCCCTTACGACTCGTCGTCGGGGCTAGCCTGCTGTCGGCGGGCTCTGCCTTGGCCGTTACCTATCAATTCCCGGCGAACTCTCGCCTCATCAACGTCGCCGATTACGGAGCCATCCCTAACGATGGCCAAGATGACACCGCCGCCTTCCGGGCCGCCATCGACGCGGCTGTCACGCCCAATGACCGCTACTCTAATGCGCGGTTTATCTACGTGCCAGCGGGCACCTATAACCTCAGTGACCGCCTCGATGCAAAGTCCTTCAACACCTCATGGTCGCAAGGCTGGCGTTCCAGCTTCATCATGATCGGTGAAAACCGCGACGCCACCGTCCTGAAGCTGAACAATAATGCCAGCGGCTTTGGCGACCCGGCATCACCGAAAGCCGTCATCCGAACCGGCTCCGAGAACCCCCTCAACGCCGATGGTAAGGGCAACGAGGCTTTTCGCCATTCCATTATCAACCTGACCATTGATGTCGGCACCGGCAATCCTGGCGCTGTCGGAATCGATTATCATACCAGTAACCGTGGCACGGTCGAGGATGTCCTCGTGCGCTCGTCAGACCCCAACAAAGCGGGCTGGACCGGCATCCGGATGGAAAAATCACCAGGGCCAGGCCTCATCAAAAGAGTCGAGATCGACGGCTTTGATTACGCCTTCCGAGTCAGCAACTACGACTATAGCATGACGCTGGAGGACATCCTGATCCGCAACCAGAAGGTGGCGGGCATTCAAAACAGCCAGAACTTGCTGATCGTCCGAAAACTCACGAGCATCAACACGGTCCGCGCCATTCAAAATGTGGCCGATAACGGCCTCTTCGTTGGCGTTGACCTCGACTTACAAGGAGGAACGACCTCGCAGGCTATTCTTAACCGTGGCAAGATGTTCCTCCGCAATGTCACCAGTGAAGGATACACCACCCTGGTCAAAAATGAGCATGGCTCGGCGGCCAACGTTCCCGGTGGGACCGGAGTCACCACTCTGACCGAGTTCACTTCCCACGGGGTTTACAGTGTCTTCGATAGCCCCGCAACGAGTCTAAATCTTGCGGTCAAGGAGACCCCAACCTGGCACCCTTCCAACCTTTCTGAGTGGGCTAACGTCATGGACTACGGTGCCACCCCTGGCGACAGCAGTGACGACGACGCCCCGGCCATCCAAGCCGCCATTGACTCAGGAAAACCCATGGTATTTCTCCCGCGCGGCACCTATCATGTATCCACTCCGATCATCCTGCGAAACAATGTCCGCAAGTTCATGGGCGGCCAAGCCTCGCTCAGCAAAAAAAGCGGATTCCCTGGCGACGTCATTTTGCGCTTTGACGGAGGCACCCAGGACGCAGTGATTATCGAACACATCTGGTTCTCCGGGCGCGTTCAGCATAACAGTTCCAAAGCGCTGGCCATCCGCCATGCTGATCTCAATTTTGGTTACGAAAATACCGCCCTCGGCACCGGGGATCTGTTTATTGACGATGTCATCGGCAAGCCCTACAACCTCGACTTCCCACAGGCCATGTATGGCCGACAAGTAAACTCGGAGTTCGGCTCAGAGTCACTGATTCGCAACAATGGTGGCCTCGTTTGGCTCCTGGGCTTCAAGAACGAGGGCTCAGTGTTCTCAATTGAAAACAACGGGGGCGACGTCGAGCTTCTTGGCGGGTTTCAGTATCCCTTTAACGAGCACAACCGCCCGGCCTACATCAACAACAACGGACGGATGTCACTGTCCTATGTGATTAACTTCTCGCGCTACAACGTGCAGCTCAGTGAGACGCGAGATGGCGAGACCCGCTACCTGTTTCGCAGCAACGTGCCCACCCGTGGCGAGGGGTCTAATGCGACATTGGTTACCTCCTACAAAGCGGGGAGTAACGGGGCCGTGACCTTTTCGGGAACTTCCGTTGCAGGCACCTCGCCGATTGGCACCACGGTGGCTACTCTTGGCACCACCGGTGACCGCCTCAGCCGCACCTATTCACTCCTTGGGGCAGATTCCGCTGCCTTCACCATCAGTGGCCAAGAACTCCGCACTGCTGCCATTCTCAACTACAACACCAAGCCTAGTTACACGTTCACAGTTCGTTCGACACGAAGCGGCACCCCGAACGTGGACACCGATGTCACCATCTACGTGTTGCCATCGCTAGCTACGCAAAGCATTTCTTCCGTGACTGCCAGCACCGAGAATGCCCTTGCCCCTAACACCATTGATGGCAATACCTCCACCAAGTGGAATCACGGAACGCTTAATGCGACAATCACCTACGTTCTATCTAGCCCGTCGACCGTGGAGTCCATCGAAATCTTCAATGAGACACGAACTGACGGGCGCATCCAGCGCTATGGGGTAGAAACATCCAGCGACGGGGGGACTAGCTATACTCGACAGGTGCAAACTGCCTTTACGGATACTTCGGGAAATTTTGTCAGGGTCGCCCTGCGACCATTGGTTCCTAACGTGACCCATGTTCGGCTCATCAACTTGGGAAATTCCTCTAGTTCACCGGGGTGGGTACACCTAGCCGAGGTCAAGATCAACGGCTTCGATGGCAGCCCCCCGCCGCCGCCGGTTAACAACGCCCCGACCAATATCACGCTGAGTAACAGCTCAGTGGCCGAAAACCTGCCCTCGGGCACGGTGGTGGGCACGCTCAGCACGACCGATCCGGACGCGGGCAATACCCATACCTACAGCCTGGTCAGTGGCGATGTTTCGGCCTTCTCGATTGTCGGCAATGAGCTGCGCACCGCAGCGGTTTTCGACTTCGAGACTAAAGCTAGCTACAGCATCACCATCCGCACCACCGACCAAGGCGGCCTGACCTTCCAAAAAGTCTTCACCATTTCAGTGACGGATGTGAACGAGGGTGGCGGCGGCA
>DAIQNO010000275.1:0-3684 GCA_036788355.1 Opitutales bacterium
TTACGGATTGCCATTCACCGTCTAGTGGGGACCAACGCCACGCGGTGCCCTGCTTGCCGAGGAACGACTTAAAGTCACCAACGCCGGTCGAGCAGAGCTCTTCGCGGCGGGGCTGCGGCTGCGGAGCATCCAGATCGGTGCCGTTAGGCTTGTTCCCCTCCCAAGTCCTCCAGAATACACGAACGTGGCTCTCGTCGGCATCGCGGATATAGCGGTCGATGTCGAGGTCGGCACCAGCCAAATCTGGGGTTGTATCGAAGAGATCAACGAGGTCTTTGCGCCGGATGACGTGCCGATACTGCGGGCGGTCTTCGTCGGGCGAAGCAATCTTCTCAAGGTGTTGGAGGCCCGCGTTGGAGAGGCCTGCGAGCCGAACTCGGGCGGCTTCCAAGCTGGCGCTGGGGTAAGGCAGGTGGTCTTTCTCCTCCGGCAGGTCGAACCAGAAAATCTGGGCATCGGGGTAGTGCTGCTGGCCGTTGACTAGCCAGCGGTTGCAACGCCCAAAACGTTGCACCAAAGACGACCAAGGGGCGACCTCGGTGAACAGCGTGTGGGCGGATAAATCGACCCCTGCTTCAATGACCTGCGTGCTGATCACAATCTGCCCTGGGGCGGCCTCCTTGATCGCAGCAAAAACCCGCAGGCGATCTTCCGGACGGAACTGCGAATGGAGCAAGAGGGGTTGGGCCAAGGCATTTTTGAGCATCTTGGCCAACTCGGCGTGCAGTTCTCGGGCACGCTTGACGGTGTTGACGACGACTAAATTAAGTCCGTGGGGGGAGTGGTGTTTCTTCAGGAAGTTGGCAACTTCCCTGAGGCTCTTTGATCCGGAATCAACCGCAGCTCGACGAAGCATTTTGCTCGCCGTCAGGAGTGCCTGAGTCCTGGCACCGTCGTTTCGCTCGCGGTCGGTGAGTCGGACAGAATCCCGTTCCAATTCACTCAGGGATTCCGGCAGTAGATCGACGGTTTTGAGCCAATCCGGGCGGATGGTGGCACTCATCCACCAACTGTAGCATCGCTTGGCCCCTAGAGACGGTTGGGCACGGAACCCCTCCAACTGGGTGGTGCTGGCAAGCCCACTGCCCATGAGTTGGACTTCGTCCAGGATCCAGAGGGCGTCGTTGTTGAGGAGGGCGAAGTGGATGGGCCAGCGGTAGCGGCTCATCCCGTAGCCGCGGTTGAGAACTCGGGAGAGGAGCATGTCCTGGGTGCCGATGAGGATGGCGGGCTCCTCGGGGTAGAGGTCCCATTCCTGATCGCGGCCTTGGGGCGCCTCACCGCCCATCAAGACGACCACGCGGGGGCGTTGCTGACCGACGGTTTCGGGGTAGTGTTGCGCCAGTCGATCGATCCAGCAGCGCACTTCGGCCTCCGTCTGCTCAACGAGGGTGCGCATGGGCAGGCAGTAAACGAGGCGGCGGGGCCAGGTCTGGCGGGCGGCTTCATCGGGCTGGCCGAGGCGGTTCCAGAGCCAGGCGAGGACGACCCCGGCGGTCTTTCCGAGGCCGGTGGGGATGTTGATCAGGCGAGACTGGCAGAGGGTGCCGGTAGCGGGGGTAGCGGCGTGGTCAGTCGGGTTTTCACCACAAGCGAGCCGAGACTGCCAGGCGTAGGGGCTGGGCGTCTGGGTGGCTGTGGTAAAAAATTGTGCAAAGTTCATGACTGGGAAGTATCAGGGGGAGGTGCGGTTGTCTAGGGTCTTTTGCTAAGATATAGTTTTTCTTGGGATGATCGGTGATGAATAAGGAAGGATAGTGTGACTTGAGGTGGGAGGTCGGCAGACTGGCGAAATTGAATTCTTTGGGTTCCAATGACGGATTTTCCTTTATTTCGGCTTCCAGTCAATAACTTTCGCCGATATTTTTGCTTTTTTCCTAAATCACTGAATACCAGGAGTCTAGCTGGGGAGAGATTGGGGTCTCGGGCACTGGGGGCCGCGAGCATGGTGGCGGGATGACTGGAAAGCCCGACACCGCGGTGGCTAAGCGGGCCACGGGAAGCCTGAGGCGATCCGCAGGGTCGTCGCGCAACTGGCTTGGCCAGCGGTTTTTGCGACTACGGCCCCCGTGAGGTTCACACTGCCAACCGGGGCGAGCCCGGCGGGTCAACGGGGGGCGATTCAGTAGCGGAAAACTTGCCGGGGCGCGGCGCTGCCACGTTCCAGGGAAATGAGCACCCGGCGCGATGAAGTGGGTTCCAGAGGGGATTTTTGCGGGGAATCATCCGAAACTTCCTCGATTATCGCTCCATTAAGGCTCTTTTCGTGCGATTTTTGGGTTTCTTCGTCGGCAGAAAACTCCAGCAGGGATAGGCCGCAGTGGAGCCCGGTGAACTGAAAGGCCCCATCGGCACCAGTCCTTAGCGCCTGGCCTTGGAGTCGGACGCGCCAGCCGGTGGGAGCGTCGCCGATAATCTGCCCGCGGAAGACAGCTCCGGAGCCCTCAGGAAGGGGGGTGGGGTTAATCAGGAGGCGGACGAAGTCGATGGCGAAGGTGTCCTGGGGTGCCGGGTGGAGGTCTTCGATGAGGAGCTGGAGGCGTCCAGTGGCGATCATCGGAAGCAGCTCGGCGGGGACGGACTCGGTGATGAGTCGGCCGCCGCCGGGCGGCAGGTCGAGGGCGTTGAGCAGCCGCGAGAGTTCCGGCCAGGGCTGGCCGTTCAGGGAGGCGGCGAACTGGCTGCCGGAGCGGGGACTCTGGAAGCCGGCGAGGTAGATTTGGAGCAGGGCGGCGCGGGGCTCGGCCACCTGCGGTAGGAAGCGGAGGCTGATCGGCACCGGATTTTGAAAAGGGGTTTCCGTAACGCCGTTCCCGGTGGCCGGCTCTGGCGGGGCTTCCGCAGGGTCGGTGAGATGCCGCCCTCGGAGGAGGCGATCCGTCCCCGGAACGTCTTCCCCGACAAGCAGAGTCCCGTCGACAGCGCCTGGTGGCCGCCAGAGGCCGGGCCGCTCACGGAGGGCTCGCCCGTCGAAGGGCGACCCGGCAATCTGCCAGCCGAAGCCGAAGTTGTCGATGTCGCCCTCGCGGACCACCTGCTCGGCAACAGGAGTCCCGAGCTGGTCCGCACGGGAGGCCCCCCACCAGCCGTCGGCGTCGGTGGTCGGGAGGTTGAAGTGTTGGGCGGCGGTGATGGGGCGGGTGCCGCGCAGGGGACGCGCCGCGTCAGAGCCCGAGGTCTGTGCGAGGCGCCCGAGCGGCCAGCCGGTGAGCACGGCGACGAGGAGGACCCCTGCGCGATGAGTTCCGACAGCTCGTTGCAGGCGGCCGAGCCGCCAGGATCGGGCGAGAGGGAGCTTCATCGCTGGCTTTGGAGAAGTTCCCGAGCCCGGCGTCGCCGTGCTTCCTCCGGGGTTTCGGCAGGTGGGGGTTGGAGCGGTTGAGTGGTGCTGGACGGTGCGGGAGCAGGCGGTGCGGGAGCGGTTTCATCGGCAGCTTCGGTCGCCGCACCGTCGTCGTCCCAGAAACTAGGGTCAAGGCGCGAGGTGCTCGGCGGCGGAGGTGTCGCGGAGGAGGAAGAGGAGGAAGAGGTGGTGGCGCGATCGGGAGTCGGGCTAGGAGCGGAGACGGTCTCAACAGCCAGGCCGGACGCAGGTGCCGGGCCAGGGGTGGGCTGGTCAGAGGGCATCACCGATCCGGGAGGGTCGCCGGTGACTGGGTTCCCGGACTGGGGAGCGCGATAACG
>DAIQNO010000276.1:0-3664 GCA_036788355.1 Opitutales bacterium
CAGCGACCGTGGTGACCACCGGGACGTCGGCTGAAAAAACAGCACCTCCGGTCGCTAGAGCGGCATCTCCGGTGGATAAAAGAGTGCTTCCGGGGGTCGCCACCGGGTGCTCCGTGTTCACACCCGGTTTCTCGGTCGTGACCACCGGTTTCTCGGTCGTGACAACGGGGTTCTCTGCCGTGACGACCGGGGTTCCGGTGGTCCTTTCGGCTTCGACACGGTCTTCCGTCGTTGTCACGGGGTCGTCGGTTCTGACCACCACCCAGGGGGGTGGAGCGTAATCTTGCGCCGGTTGGGGGTGCGTGGTCGGCGCGGGGTCGTCGAGGTCGCTCAGTGGGGCACGTGGGGAGTTGTCGAAGCGGAGGGGTAGGCCGAAGATGAGGCGGTGCTGGAGATACTTGAAATAGCGATCCAGCCGCGCTTCTTCCTCCGGGGTGCGGGTGGAGCGTGCGCGAATTCGGGCCATTGCTTCCTCGCGCTGCTGCTGGGCGGCGGCCGCGGCGGCGAGAGCCTCTGCCGGAAGCATCTTCGGGCGGTAACGCAGTGGCTCCGGGCTCGGCGGTATCGGGTAGTATTGTCGTCCGGACGCGCTCGTCGAGGCGGATTCGGCCAGCCCGACGGAAGACTTGGCGGCGGCGGGCGATCGAGCGGCGGCAGGCGACGAAGAAGCGTGGTTGGCGAAGACGGCAGCCTGCCCGGCCATCGGGTAGGTTGGGGCGTCGCTCGGCCTTTCCGGCGAAGCGTAGCGGACTTCGCGGCGGGCGGAGAACCGGTGGCTCGTCGGGCGTTCCGGGCGTTGATAGGTAAAACTCGGGGTGGGGTAGCAGTGCATGGCTAGATCATAACAGAAAACGCCCCCGAAGTCTCGACGTCGCATCACTGCAGTTGCTCCAGAGCCAAAATTTTTCTTAATCCCTCACCCTCAGCGGGTTAAGGTGTAGGATAAAGTGGTGACGATTTTGCCCTCCCAAAATCGGGGTGCCCCTGGTACCGCCGCCCCTGGGAACGCCGACGTCCTCGTCGGCACCACCATGTTAAACCGGCCGGCGGGGACGCCGGCGCTCCCAGCGAGGTGGCTGCCAAGCTGGGCCAAGCGCTACCGGGTTGCCGGTCGTGTTAATGGCGAAATGGACGCCGCCTCCCCCCGCAGTTTTAATCACGCCCCTATCACGCAGAATGCGGTAAATCCTGTTGATTCTATCGGAGTGAGTCTTTATCAATCGTGCTATGTCCCCGAGCGTCGAGCTTGACCTCAAACAACGACTTTCGGCGTTGTCGGAACGCGATCGTCGGGCGATCAGCTCCTATCTGATTCGGCTGAAGCGTCAATCGTTGGCAGGTCGCAAAGAAGCTTCTCGGATCATGCGTGAAATGGACGCGGGCCAAAAAACGCCGCTAAGCGAGGTGGCTGCCAAGCTGGGCCATGTCTAAGCCCGGTGCCTACCAGCCCGTCCGGTCGGGAAAGGTGGCCGGGTTTCTCTGACTATCGCCCTGGGGTCTCGGTGTGGCGGCGGGTGGCGGCGAGGAAGACATCCTCCAGGGTGGCGCGGAGGGGGGCGGCTTCGCGGATGCGGCAACCTTGGCGGTAGGCGGCGGCCAGAAGGGGCTCCAGGATGGCGAGGTCGCACGGTGCGGTGATTTCGTAGCTGGTGAAGCCGTCGGCATCCGGCGGGGCCAGCGGTGCCACCGTGACGGCTTCGGTCGGACTGTGGGCATCGGTGACGCCATCGAGCAGGGAACGCAGGCGGCTCTCGGAGGCATCGGTGACGAGGCTGAGGCGCTGCTGGGGCAGGAGCTTGGCGCGGAGGTCACACGGGGCCCCCTGGGCCACAATGCGGCCACGGTCGATGATGACCACGCGGTCGCAACAGGCCTCGATTTCGGGCAGAATGTGGCTGGAGAGGATCACGCTGTGGCGTTCTCGCAGCCCTTGAATGAGGTTCCGCATGGCGCGGATTTGGTGGGGATCCAGGCCGATGGTCGGCTCGTCCATGATGACCACTGCGGGCTCGGCCAGGAGCACCTCGGCGATGCCGACGCGCTGGCGGAACCCCTTGGAGAGGCTGGCAATCAACTTTCGGCAGGTGCGGGGATCAAGGCCGCAGCGTTCCTTGACCTCGGCTTCGCGCTGGCGAAGGCGGCGCCCGCTGAGGCCGCGCAGCTTGCCGCGCCAGCGGAGATACTCCCCCACGCGCAGGTCCTCGGGCAGGGGGTTGTGCTCGGAGAGGAAGCCGACGCTGCCTTGCACCTTGGCCGGCTCTGCCGCGACGGAAAAACCGGCCACCGTCGCCGAGCCGCGGTCAGCGGTCATCAGGCCGGTCAGGATGCGCATGGTGGTGCTCTTTCCGGCCCCGTTGGGTCCCAGAAACCCCACCACCTCCCCCTGCTCGACCCGGAAGGTGACGTCCTCGATCGCCGTCAACCTCCCATAGTGCTTAGTCAGGCCGATGGCTTCGATGGCCGGTGCCGGGCGGTTGGCCGGTAGCGGGCGGTTGGCCGGAGGGGCCTCGCGGACTTCCGGTTCTGTTGGAGGTGCAGGGTCGAGCCCAGGCGCGTCTTCCGTGGGTAGCAGCGGGGTGGCGAGGGGCTTGGCGGCGGCGGTGGGGGTGGGGGTGTCCATGGGTTGAGAGAAATCGTTGAATGGGCCTCCCTCGCGTGAGACGCGTTTTACGATGATGTCAGCGCGGCGGCGGAGGTCAACGCCTGAACCGTCGGCGAGCTTGCCTGGGTGGTTCCCGCGAAATGGAACGGGACAGCGAAATGGAAAATGGGCCCGTGGAGGGGCGGGCCTCGTCCTGGGCCAGAGACCCGGTGTTTAGGGGTTGCCCCCACGGGGCAGGTTGGCTAGTTCCGTGTAGACCCCAACATTATGGAGATAGCGTTACGTGTGGCGATTGGTTGTGATCACGGAGGGCTCGGCCTGAAGCTTCACCTCAAGGAGTTTCTCCTTTCCGTAGGGGCGGAGATTCAAGACCTCGGGGCGCACACTCGGGACAGCGTCGATTACCCGGACATTGCTCAGGCGGTAGGAAAGGTCGTGCAGGCGGGCGCGGCGGACTTTGGGGTGCTGGTTTGCACTTCAGGCATCGGGGTCAGCATCGCGGCCAACAAAGTTCCCGGAATCCGTGCCGCCATCATCCACAACGAGGACGCTGCCCGCTTCTCGCGACTGCACAACCACGCCAACGTGATCTGTTTTGGCGAAAAATACGACGCCCCGTATCTCGCCTGCCGCCACCTGGAGATTTTCCTCACCACGGAGGGCGAAGGCGGGCGCCACCAGCGCCGCGTCGAAAAACTCGAAGCCCTCCTGACCGAGGGCGACGTTCTGGCATAAATGGACAGGAGCAGATTCGTGAATAGCTCAGGAGGTTGATCACTCAAGGAAGGTTTTGACGATTCTTCGAATCGTTATTGTAGCAACTTCTGAGGTCAATTCCGCGACAGCATCGTCTGATTTTTTCTGAGCTCTTTGCTTCTGCACGGTATCTCGATTGGCGGCAGCTTCCGCTTCGTCTCTAAGAATGGCCGCAGCCTCCTCAGGGGAAAAGCGCAGTTCAGCAGGGATCTGACCACCGCACCATGAGCATAGCTTCGACATCCGAGACATCAGCGGACGCTGGCAAGTCGGGCAATGAGGTGGCTGTGTGAGCATTTAGTTTAG
>DAIQNO010000277.1:0-3631 GCA_036788355.1 Opitutales bacterium
CCGTGATCCCCTCCACCACGCCAAGGATCAGCCCGTCGAGGTAGGTCAGGCGTCGAGGCGTCTCCGCTACTGCCAGCGGGCTTTCTGTCTCACTCGCAGCACCGAGGGCCGCCGCGATGGATTCTGGCACGGCTGAGACCACCGGGACATCACGCCCGTCGAGCGGGCCAGGCTCGGCGGAGGCACTCTCCTGCCCCATCGCGGTGGCCAACATCAACCCGGAGCAGATGACCGCAAAACAGCAGGCAAAATAGCCTTGCCGGAGGCGCACAGAGCCCTCGTCGCGGACACCAAAGCCCTTCCTCAACGCAATCGTGCGGATCATGCTACGGTTTTGAATGGCAACTCCCGCCCCACGACAAGGCTTAATACCGCCCTCGAAGCGGTTTTCCGTGCCACAGGCCTGCTACACCTCGCGCCATGCTGCTAGGGCTTGACCCTGATTGGAATGCCCAGTCGCCGGGTCGATTGAGCGGCGTTGACCAGATTCAGCAACCTTCCGGGGCCGAGATCCGGGTGCCGCTTGAGGCGACCTTCAAGACCTTGCGGTTCCTCCAGCCCAAAATCCCCTAGTTTTGGACTTGTGGACTGCGGTTCATTCCTTATCGTCCGTTTTCAGTGGCACTGTCGGAATCATTGCTCACCCAGCTAACCGAAACGGTGCGCAACGGGGAATCTCTGACCAGAGAGGACGCCGCTCGGGCCGCCCAAGCCCTGGCCTCGGGTTCGATCGACGCCACGCTCTCCGAGCGTTTTCTGGAGGCTTTAGCCGAAAAAGGGGAAACCGCCGAGGAGGTGGCCGGTTTCGCCGACACTTTTCGCCAGTTGGCCCGAAATCCTGACTTCGGAAAAGTGACCGAGCAGGCCATCGACATTGTGGGCACTGGTGGAGACGGAGCTGGCTCGTTCAACATCTCCACTACCGCCGCCTTGTTGGTGGCCGCGATGGGCCTGCCGGTGATTAAGCACGGAAACCGCTCGATCACCTCCCAATGCGGCAGCGCGGACTTTCTGGCCGCCCTCAACCTACCCATCGAAGCCGATGATGGCCTGCTGAAAGATTGCCTCGCTGAGTTCAACTTCACTTTCCTCTTCGCACCGGCTTTTCACCCGGCCTTTCGGACGATTATGCCGATCCGCCGAGCCCTCGCCGCCAAGGGCAGGCGCACCATTTTTAACCTGCTGGGGCCACTGATTAACCCGGCTCGGCCCGCCTACACCCTCATGGGGGTTTTCGCGCCGCAATGGGTGCGGCCCCTCGCTGAGAGCTTCCAGCAGCTCGGGGCCAAGGCCGCTGCGGTCGTCCACGGCACCCTGCCCAACGGCCAAGGGATCGACGAATTGACCACCGCCGGGCGCAACGTCCTCGCCGGGGCCGGTGAACTGCGAGACCTGCACCTCGAGTTGACCGCAGAGTCCCTGGGGGTAGATCCGGGAATCCCGGAGGACCTCCGCGGCGGCGACTCTGAACGCAACCTGGAAATCCTCGCCGACCTCCTCCGCGGAACCGCCTCGGTGACGCTCGAGGAAACCGTCTGCCTCAACGCCGGGGTGGCCTGGTGGGTCGCGGGACGCAGCCCCAGCCTCGACGCCGGCTTTTCCGCCGCTGAAGAAGCCCTCGCGGGGGGCGTTCTGACCGATTGGTTAGCCCGCGTCCGAGAACGGTTTCACTAAAACCGCCGCCGAAAAGTTGCACTTCCCCACCTCGCATGAAATCCCGAAGCGCGAAAACTTGTGAGCCCGATTGCTGGTCGAAAAGGAAGTCTTATACCTAGGGTATCCACTAGCCGTAACACCCCATCTCGGTCGCTAATTCCTTGAAAGTAGGTCGCCGACGATCATCGTTACCGACATTGTCCTGAAATCCCCAACCTTTTAACTATACCCCCTTTTCCCGTCACCTATGGGACGCTATTTTGGAACTGACGGCATCCGCGGCACCTTCGGTGGCGCGCTCCTCAACGTAAACTTCGCCCACCGGGTCGGCCTGGCCCTGGCCGCCTACCTGCGACAGCAACACGGCCAGAAGCCCCTCACCGTTGCCATCGGTCGTGACACCCGGGCCTCCGGCGTGGACTTGGAAGCCGCCCTTTCGCAGGGATTTTGCCTCCATGAAGTCAACGTCATCCACCTCGGGGTGATTCCCACTCCGGGGATTGCCCTGGCAGTGCAGCAGCTCCACGCGGATCTCGGCGTGGCCCTCACCGCCTCCCATAACCCCGCTACGGATAACGGCATCAAGCTCTTCAGCCCGCAGGGTCACAAGTTGGCTCCGCAGACCGAAGCCACCCTCGAAGCCCTCATCGACGCCCAACCCAGCCACCCAACTTCAGCCTCGACTTGCGGTTTTTTCCACGACGGGCGTGAGCATTACATCAACTATCTGCGGTCGCTGCTGGACTGTGAAAGCCTGCGGGACTGGCCGATCGTCCTCGATTGTGCCAACGGCGCCACCGCCCAAACCTCACCCCTGGTCTTGCGGCATTTCGGCGCCAAACTGACGGTCATCGGCGACCGACCCGATGGCCAGAACATCAACCAAGGCATCGGCAGTGAGCACCCCGAAGCCCTCCAAGCCGCCGTCCGAAATACTGGAGCCCGACTCGGCATTGCTCACGACGGCGATGGCGACCGCTGTGTCCTCGTGGACGAGCTCGGCCAGGTCGTCCACGGAGACCAACTCCTCGGCCTGCTGGCCCTCCACGAAATCCGCCGGCGCCAACTCGCCAAAGACACCCTCGTCACCACCATCCAGAGCAACGTCGGGCTCGATCACTGCCTCCAGGCCGCCGGAGCGCGGGTTATCCGTACCGATGTCGGCGACCGTAACGTCCTCCTGGCCCTGCTGGCCGGGGGCTACAGCCTCGGCGGAGAATCCAGCGGCCACCTCATTTTCCCTCAGCTACTGGAAACCGGCGACGGCCTCATTGCCGCCCTTAAGACCCTCGAAGTCATGCTGGCCACCCGGCGCCCCCTCTCCGCCCTGGCCGCAGAGGTCACCCTCTTTCCCCAGCGCAGCATCGCCCTCGCCGTCCAACAAAAAACGCCTCTAGCCGATTGCCCGCACCTCCAGGCCACCCTCGGCCAGCTCGACCGCCAG
This sequence comes from Opitutales bacterium, assembly GCA_036788355.1. Classification (GTDB taxonomy): domain Bacteria; phylum Verrucomicrobiota; class Verrucomicrobiia; order Opitutales; family Cerasicoccaceae; genus DAIQNO01. The sequence goes on from DAIQNO010000277.1 coordinate 3,101, forward strand.
TGGGGAGCAACCGGGCGCCACCTGGTCCGCTACTCCGGCACCGAACCAAAAATCCGCCTCCTCGTCGAGGCCCAAGACGCCTCCTCCCTCGACCCCGCCCTCGCAGCCCTCCGCAACGCCCTCACCCTCGACGGCATCCTCTGCCCGCCCTGACCGCCTCTCCAAAAATGGACACCGCTGCAGCAGCCACCCAACCGGAAGACCCGAAATTATCGCCGTGACGACAGCTCTTCCCCAAGGACTAGAGAACCTGACAAAAAAGACCCTCCAAAAACGACGCATCCCGCCGATATATCGCGAAAATGACCGAGAAACCCTGGGAAACCATGGCGGAGAGGGAGGGATTCGAACCCTCGGTAGGTTTTAAAGCCTACGAGTCTTTAGCAAAGACTTGCATTCAACCGCTCTGCCACCTCTCCAAGCCTAAAGCGGTAAAATGGTCTCCCTGGATCGTCTCGTCAAGGGTTTTCCAGGGCTGCGCTTGGCAATTTTAAATGGCAATTTTTTGGCAATCTCGGCCATTGGCCTAGG
>DAIQNO010000278.1:0-3588 GCA_036788355.1 Opitutales bacterium
ATTGAAGGTCTTAATCATCCCGACCACCGTTCCGAGTAGGCCCATCAACGGTGCTACTGCTGCCGTGATCGCCAGGAAGGGCAGGAAGCGCTCGAGGTGCGGTCGAGCCATCAAAACCTTGGCGAAGAGCAATTCCTCGATCACCCCACGCTTTTCCTGGAAATGGGTGACGCCCACCGCCAGCATTTCCCCACCGATTCCAGCGACTTTAGCCGCCGCGTCAGCCGCACCGTCCGAGTCGCCCGCATCGAGACGCTCCAAAACGGTGGAGACCTGGGGGATGGTCGGCGCCGGGAATGAGACCACTTCGTAAACTTTAAATAGAGCCACAAATAAGGCGACAAAACCCAGGGCAATGATGGCATTACCGACCCAACCACCATCTTCGACGTAGTCCCCAATTCCCTTGGTGTTAAGGCGAATCTGTAGCGCCTTGCCGAGGGTGGCATCGAGCGGCAGATCGCCTTGGGCGGCAGTCACCGTCTGGGCGATTAACGCAGTAAAATCGCCACCGAGGTCGAGCACCGTGGGCTCAGTGGAGTTCAATTCACGCTCCGCAACCCCTGCGAAGGTGCCGTCCTTGCTGGCGAAAAAGACCGTGGGTCCAAAGCTCAGGAAGTTACCGTCGCGCTTGGCTCCGCCAGCATTGGCGGTGCCGCTGTAGGAAACCCCGCCGATCAGCCCCTCGATACGATCGAGCGCAGTATCGACGGCGTCGAGTTGTGCTGCTAGGCGTTGCTCCAAGGTTAAGTCCGGGTTGTTGGGTGCCGTAATCGCGTCTTGTGCACCTTGGAAATAGAGTGGTCGCTCACTGACATGGAGGCGATCCTGGAAGGTGCGGGCAAACTCGTTCAGGAGGTTGTTAACGTAGTTCTGCTGCTCGCGAAGTTGCCCGGCGATCCGTTTAATCTGATCGAGGTCGATCGAAGCCGCGTCGCGCACCCGCCGCAGAGCGTCAACTTCGCGCCGCTGCTGGATGACCTGCTCTTCGAGGGCCGAAACCTCCTGGGCCAGGGGAATCTTCTGCTCGGCTATCGAGTTACGAAGCTCCGACAGCTGCTGTGTGGCTTTTTCTAAGTCGGCCCGCATTCCGTCCCTGACGGTGTTCAAGGTCTGGGCGTGGCTCAGCGACAGGAAGCCAAGGGTCGAGAGTCCAGTAAACAGAAGAGCCGCGAGGTTTTTCATGGGAAAAGTCAGTGAGAAATCGAAAAAATGATGAATTGCGAAGGGTGAAGGACGGTAATGCTACCGGTTTGACGCTCTAGAAAGTGGTCTATCGGGACGTGTTATCCTGAAGCATTCAGCCGAGCTCGTCGGTCTTAGCGGATCGTGACGGGGAGGCTGACGAACGCCGGGTCACCGGAGCCGTTATATACGGCCATCAATCGGCTCATCGCTGGCGCAGAGCCCGGCACGGGCGTCCACTGCCAACCGTTGGCTCCTGGCGTGCCAACACCGGCTACTGAGCCGTCCAAAGACGCGAAATAGGCACCACCCAAGCCCCAATAGAGCACATCGACCTGCAACTCGGAGTTGCCGATCTGGCGGTTCTCGCGCTGATAGCGGAGGGTGCCATTAAAACGTTCCGCCTGCTGCAAAATGGCGAGGATGTTCCCTAACCGCAGACCGAGAGAGACGTTAGCCGCTGCGGCCTCGGTGTCCGGAATGCGGGTCAACAAGGGCTGCAAGCTGGTCATCAAGGGTGCCGGGAAACGCTGGGCGAGTGCCTCAACGCGACGCTCCATCTGGGTGATCCGTTGGCCCACTACCCCTTGGAGTGCCGTGAGCGAGCCTCGCTCTTCAGCCAAAGCAAATTTCTCTTCGTCGGCGGCGGTGGTGGCACCGCGGAGACTTTCCAGCGTCTCAGCGAGCCCCTCGAGCTCTGCCGCCAGAACCTCACGAGTTGCGACGAGTGCCGCTTCCTCCACCTTCCAATCACTGCGTTCTCTTGAAATCAGATTGGTTGCCGTCAGCCATTGCTCCGCCAGCGCCCGTGACTCGGTCGCCGCATCAGAGGTCTGCCCGGGGAGGTGAGCTAAGGCGGTGAAAACGGCGGTGGCGAGGGCCAGGGAAAGCTTGCTGCGGGAAAAGTTCATGTCTGGTAGAAGTCGGATTCGGCTGAAGAAAAGCAAAACTCTGGGCCGTTGGCTAGAAAAGAGATGTGACAATTTGGTGACGAAACGTGACCCCGGCATTCAGATGGGGCATCTTGGTGTTGTCGGCCACGGGGTCGACGTTTCATGCCAGTAGTCAAAGCTCGCGAAATTCTTGGCTAACGAGACTCCGTCTCGTTAGCCAAAGCCGGTGGGTCTCCCTCCAGTAGCTCCTCACTGCATTTTGGGATTGCTTCGAGGGTTGGCGCGTCGCTAGGACGCCGTTATGAGCTTTCGTTGGTGCTTTTCCGGGTTGATCGTCGTGTGGGTGGCGATTTTTTCTATTTCGCGGGCAGACATCCGGATCGTGGGCACCGATTTGATGGCCGAGGCGATCAGCGGCCCGGTCAGAGCATTCAGTGATGCCTCAGGTTTGACCGTCAAGGTGTCGATGGAGGGCACCTTGCCGGGGCAGCGGGCGTTTAGCGAAGGGGCCGCAGAGATTTTTATTGCGGCCAGCCCAGAAGGCGACTTTCCGCTTCAGGCGGGCTTGGTCGTCAAGGCCCTGGCCCACCAGGTCGCGGTGGTCGTGGTGCACGAGAGCAATCCGCTGGACGAGATTACCCTCCAACAGCTAGCCCGACTTTACGGTGGACAAGGAGGGTCACAGACCTTGCGCTGGAATGAGCTTGGGGTGGCGGGTCTGATGGCCTCTTCGACCATCCGCACCGTGATTTACGACAGCCGGACTAACCTTCTCGGTGAGCTGGTGCGGGCGAAAGCGCTGGATCGGGCTCCGTTCCGCGAGACTTTGGAGCGACTCCGCACCCTTCCGCGGGCCTACGAGGTGCTTTCGAGCGATGCTTCGGCCATCGGTATTTTACCCCGGTATCCCTCCCAGCGCGGGATGAAAGTGTTGCGAGTGGGCGGCAATTCTCGGGATGACATCGGTTTTGACCCCAATCCCGACAATGTTTACTACGGCTCGTATCAATTGCGGCTGCCGTTTTTCCTAGTCTTTCGCACGGAGGATTGGGGTCTGCTGCAACCGTTGATCACGCTCCTCTATGGCAGCGACTTCGCGTCGGTGCTGGAACAGTCTGACCTGCAGCCACTTTCGGAAAATCTCCGTCAGCGGATTATCCTGGAGTTGAATGCCCTTCCGAAATAGCCGATTGAGTCGGCTCCCTGATTCAAGTAAGCCTCCTGATAATAAGCTCTCAAATTGGCACTTTAACCCTTGACGACCTCGAAAATACAGCCTTGACTGTAGAAAAGCCCGAGATAAGGATTTACTACGATTATGAATTGTTCACTATTTTCGGTTGATCGTCCCTTCACTCGTTCAAGCTGCACCCTGCCGAGGGTGTTGGCGGCGGTGGTGGTATTGGCTTCATTATCGGCCGAGGCAGCGGTGCGGGTGATTTCTCCCGCATTTGCGGGACGATTTTGCCCGTCACCGAGGTGGTTTACACGGTGGACTCTCAGGATTTGG
>DAIQNO010000279.1:0-3584 GCA_036788355.1 Opitutales bacterium
TCCGCACCATCGGCGAGGTAAAGTCTTTCGTGGCGACCAAGGTGCAGGCTTAGGGCGTTTCTGGCCTGGAGGAACGTGGATTGATCAAAATGACCCGCGAAACTGCCCAGCCGTCCTCGCCCGACGGAACGGTCCTTACGCCGACCTCAACGTCGGATGCAGCGACGGGTTCAATCTCGGCACCCGTCGTGACCTTCAGCGCGGCGGAAATCGCGGCGACGTTGCCCCACGCGCACCCCTTTCTCTTTCTGGAATCGGCCTGTCTGGTGGGCCGTAAAGCCACCGGCAGCTACCGGTTAGACGCCGATCACCCGCTGTTAGCGGGGCATTTCCCTGGCAACCCCGTCTTTCCTGCGGCGCTGATGCTCGAGGCCCTCGGGCAGCTCGCCGTGCTGTTGCTACTGCGGGGCGCGGATCTCGGCTTGGGCTCGACCTCGGCCATTGATCCGCAGTCTATTTTCTTCATCTCGGCAGATGGCGTCCGCTGTAAGCGGCGTTGCGTGCCGGGCGAGACGCTACAGTTTTCCGTTGAGCTGAAGCGCGCCCACCACCCCTTGGCGACCTTCTTGGGCAGCGTGACCGTCGGCACGGAGCGGGCCGCTTTCGCCGAAGCGATCTCCCTGACTTTCGACTTTCTCCCCTAGCGTCCTACGACGCGCTTGGCCCATGCTGGCACTCTTCGCTGAGAACGCCGGCGTCCCCGCCGGTCCGTTTCAGGTAGGGTGCCGACGAGGACGTCTGCGCTCCCAGGGTCGTCCGGCCGATTCGGTTTAAGGGGTGGAGTTTCCGACGAGGAAGTCTTCGCTCCCAGGGGGGTGCTTCTAGGGGTGGGGTACCAGGGTCGTCCCGGCTCACTTCCCGGCAGCCGCGTTTTCTTCTTCAACGCGGCGGATGTAGTCGCTGACGTTGCAGGTCAGCAACCGGCTGCCCTTGGGGCTCACTTCCAGCACTTTGGTGACGACGGGGTCGAGAAAGTCCCGGTCGTGGCTGACCAGCACCATCGTCCCGTCGAACTGCTGAATGGCCTCCTGCAAGACCTCCTTGCTGCGGATGTCAAGATGGTTGGTCGGCTCGTCGAGAATGATGAAGTTGGCGGGTCGCATCAGCATTTTGGCCAGGGCGACACGGTTGCGCTCGCCCCCGCTCAACACCGAAACCGGCTTGTGCTGGGCGTCACCGTTGAAGAGCAGGGCCCCTAAGACTGCCCGCGGGTTGGCATTTTCGACCAGGTCGGCGTCGCGCTGCACCTCCTCCAGCACCGTCAGCTCAGGGTTTAGCTCTTCGGCCTGGTGCTGGGCAAAGTAGCCGATCACGGTGTTGACCCCCACGTCGCGCTCCCCGGCCTGATACGGTTCCGTTCCGGCCAGGATCCGGGCCAGGGTGGACTTTCCGGCTCCGTTGACGCCGACCACCGCGATGCGCTCTCCCTTTTCAATCCGCAGGTTCAGCCCATCGAAAATCCGGTTGCTGCCGTAGCTCTTGTGCAGGTTGGTCAATTCCACCACCTTCTGGCTGGCGGGGGGAGGGGGCGGAAAGCGGAAAAAGATCTTCTTCTCCTCGCGCTCGATCTCGATGATCTCCAGCTTATCGAGCTGCTTAATCCGACCCTGGATGGCGCCCGCCTTGTGGATGTTGGATCGGAACTTGTTAATAAACTCCTTCTGCCGGTTGATCTCCTTCTTCTGTTCCTCGGCCTTTTTCCGCTGCTCCGCGAGCTGCTGGGCCTTCATTTTTTCGTAAAAACTGTAATTTCCGCCAAAGTTGGAGAGTTTCCCGAACTTCAGCTCAAACGTGCGGTTGGTCACCGAGTTCAAAAAAGCTTTATCGTGCGAAATCACCATCAGCGCCCCGCCGTAGCCCTGCAGATACTTCTCCAGCCAATCCTGCGATAACACGTCCAGGTGATTGGTCGGCTCGTCCAGCAGCAGCAGAGAAGGGGACGACAGCAGCAACTTCGCCAGGGCAATCCGCATCTGCCAGCCGCCGGAGAACTCCCCGGTATCACGCTCCATGTCTTTATGGGAGAACCCCAGCCCCCCGAGCACCCGCTCAATCTGACTGCGGATTTTCTGCGGCTCCAGGTTCTGCAACTTCAGCTCCCACTCGCCAATCTGATCGATCAACTCGTAGTATTCCGGTGCGTCGGGGTCGAGTTCATACATCTGGGCCTCCCCCGCTGCGATCTGGGCCTGCAGGCCCTTCACATCGCCAAAAGACGCCTCCACCTCCGCATAGAGCGTGCGCCCCTTGGCCGAAATACCATCCTGCGGCAGATAGCCCAGCGTCACCCAGCCCGCCTTCTCGATCGCGCCGTCGTCCAACGGCTGTTCCCCCAGCAGCACCCGAAAGAGCGTGGACTTACCCGAGCCGTTCACTCCGACCAAGCCGATCCGGTCTCGCGGGTTGATGGTCGCGCTGACCTCCGCAAAGATGGGCCGCGCCCCGAAAGCTAAGGAAATCTCCCGCAGTGTAATCATAAAACTTCTAAAACCTTCACCAGTGGCCCAACCCTCCCGCCAAGGCAACCTCCAACTGCGCCCCGCCACCCCAGTCGCCTCGCCCCAAGCGAGCTGAGGTCAACCTTGGCCTGACCGAGATAGCAAGTTTGCTACCTTCCCCGAGTGCGGCGCATCGAGTTTTACCGCCATCAGTCCGGCTCCTGCCCCGTGGAAGGGCTTCCGATGGTCTCACCGCCAACCACGCCCAGAAAGTCGCCTGGGTTCCCAAACTTATTCGCACCCTGCCGAGACCGCCAACCCAGTATTTCAAGAAACTGATAGTCACCAAAATCTCGAAAGTCTGCGCTGAAATCCCCGGTAACACCTTCCGGCAGCTCGGATTTGCTCATAAGGAATCAACTCCTTAGTGATAGGGTCGCGCATCCGGTATAGGAGACTACTGCTACCCCTTATCAAAAAACAATCCGATGGCGAATGATCGCAGCCTTAGGGAAAACGGGGACGATACTTATCCTGAAGACTACGGAAAAGATTGTTGTTTAAATCGAACTCCAGATTTCGATTATTCACCTCAGGGTTTACGAGAACATGGAAAAAATATAGAAACGCCTTCTCTTGAACGCCGCCAAAATTTATATCATGATAAATTTTTGCGTAGATTGCCTCAGTAATTTCTCCATCCTCGTCAGCCATCGTCCTTAATCTCAGCCAATAGCTTGTGCTTTTATTATAGTCTCTGAAATTTCCTGAGCGTTCGCCTGTGTGGGATAGTAAGACATTCGGTCTCTTCTGAAACTCCCAAGCTTTCATAGGCCGATAACCGGCATCCGGCGCAATGTAATCGGATTGAAGGCTACTTCCGCTGAGAAAATCTGCGTCGAATTCAATATAACCGTCGTGCTCATTAGGAAAGGTCATGATCAATTTTCCATTGTAATCATTGCTGCTGCGGTATTCCGAGGTATAAAAAAACAAAATATCTGTTGATTGCCCTTTGCCATAGGGCGAGACCCAGTCCCGGCCAATTATGTCGTATCCAATCGTGACATCTTTCTCAGGAATATTCATCTCCCAAAAGGCGTAAGCATACAATGCGATTGGGTTGATCACTTTTTTCAGAGTCAA
>DAIQNO010000280.1:0-3554 GCA_036788355.1 Opitutales bacterium
ACCGGGCGCCACCGGCGGTGCCACCGCCCTCCACCCAGAGAACCGGCCCGGCCATCGCCAGCACCAGCAGGGCACCGCCGAGGACCAGGAGGCCCCAGTGGAGGGCCGACGCGATCGCCGGTCGCGCAACCGCGAGGTTTACGCCCCAGGTTCGCAGCCCGAGGAGCGCGTCCGGCACCTGCCACCATGTCGGGGCCTCCCAGAGCGGACGCGGATCGTTTAACCAGTAGTCGAGGGCCGCTGGCCCAGACAACACAGCCTCGCGCAAGGCGGCATCGGCCTGAACCGGCGAAGCCTCAAAAAACGCCAACAGCGGCTCAAGCGCTCCCGTTGCAGCGGTGCGGCTGGCCTGCGCGGTCCGCCAGACGGCAATCCATCGCAGCTCGGATGAAGTCAAAGTTGCGGGCAGGGTGCCTTTCTCCGCCGCGCTCGAACCGCCGTTTTGCGCGTGAAGGGCGGGACTCGCGGACGCGAGAAACGCCCTCAACGCGGCCCACTCCGTCGGCTCACGCAGAGACCCCGCGAGGACCCGCAGCTCGGCGTAACTGAGTTCCCGAGCGTGGCCCAAAGTGGCCATCAGAAAGGGCTCCAACTCCGCCAAGGCATCGACCTCACCCGCCGCGCCCCGCTGGGCAGCAGTGACCAGGGAAGCCTCAACGGAGTCCGACCAAGCCCGGTCTAAGGACAGCAAGCCGACCAGCCCAACCGCCACCTCCAGCGGGGCAGCGGCAGACTGGCCTCGGGGGGAAAAATAAACCCAGCCCGGCTGAGCAGCAGCCTCCAAAAGGGCTACCCCCAGGCCCCCGCCAGACCGCTCGATTTCCGTCAGCAGCATCCTTCGGGGCTCACCTTTCCCCAGCAGCGACAGTGCCGGGAAAGCACCGCCAAGGCCGACCTTCCGCCGGGACGAAATGGAAGTGCCGAGGGGCCCGTTTTCCGCTGGCCGTCCCGCCCGATCCCCCACCACCCGCATCCACAGCGGGGCTGGCCCGCCACCCAGGAGACCCACCGAGCCAAGATCGCTGCTCCAAGTGGGTGCCTCTGAAGTTTTCGCGTCGGTCGAACGGTGGTCATTTTCGGCTCTCGAGGCGGCGTGAGCGACCCGCTTCAGGCGGGTAGCCAGAGCGATTTCTCCCCGAGCTTCGAGCGCGGCAGCCTCGGCCAACCAAGCCTCTGAAGGTGCCACCCCTTTGCGTATCGAGATGGTTGAAAACACCGCAGGATCATGGACGAGCTGTCGTGCCGGGATCAACGCTGCGACCGTCAACGCCGTCATCGCCAGCACCAACGCCGCCGCGCAAGATAACATCCACCTGAGTGCCGCAATGACCATCGACGCTGATCCAATCAACTCAAAACCTCGGGAGCAATACCCGCTGCGCCGTCGCCATCGCTTATTGCTGCCCCTCACTTGCCTTGCCCCTATTCTCGACCGAGCTTCTGGTTTCTATCGGTGTTGTTTCGAGCCCTCGTCTAGAAAAAGCAGAGCCAACTGGTTGCCCCTGCAGAATCCATGAAGTCTTCCCACGCCTCGAACACCGCAGAAAACTGTCCAAGCTCGCTGACTTCGACGCCCCACGGGTGTGACGGTTCCGTGCAGGTTGTCTGGTTCAAGCGGGACTTGCGGTTGGCGGATCACGCCCCCCTGACCGAGGCCGCGCATCGGGGCGCCGTTTTGCCAGTTTACCTGATAGAGCCCGAGGTCATCTACGCCCCTGATTTTGACGCCCGGCACTGGGCGTTTCTCCGCGATGCCCTCGGAGACCTGGCCCGGCAGTTGACGGCCCGAGAGTGCCCGCTGAGGCTGCTTTTCGGCGAAGCAACAGCCTGCCTTGACCATCTTACCCGACGTTTTCCGGTCGCCGCACTTTGGAGCCATCAGGAAACCGGCAATGCGATCACCTTTGCTCGTGACCGCCGGGTAGCGCGGTGGTCTGCGGCTGCCGGTCTGCCCTGGACGGAACTGCCGTGCAATGGGGTGGTGCGGGGGCTCCGCCAGCGTGACGGCTGGCACCGCCAATGGGAGGCGCGGATGCAACCGCAGCCGCTGCCGGTGCCAGCCATGCTAGGTGCCGCCATCGAGCGGCCTGCGTCAACTCCACCCGTCTCGCGGGCCGCGCTCGCCGAGGTTCTGAGAGCGGGGGTTCGGGAGTCGATGGAATGCCTCGATCTGGGTTTTTTGCAGAGTTTGAATCAGATTTCAACCCCCACGGAGCTTGGCCTGTCGGCCCTCGGCGTTCCGGGCTACTCCCTCGACGACCTGCGGGAGTCCCAATCCGGTGCGAGTTGGGAGCACCACTTTTCTCCGCTAACTGAAGCAACGACATCGGGTGGGCTGGCCGCTTGGGGCCGCCCCCCTCCCCTCCCCGGTTGCTCGCCGACGGCTCAGCGCGGCGGTGAGGCTCTCGGCCAGGCCCTTCTGGGGAGTTTTCTGGCCGAGCGGGGGGCTCGCTACACCCGGGAAATGTCGAGCCCGATCTCCGCCGAGGCGGCTTGCACCCGGCTGAGCCCACACCTCGCCTACGGTTGCCTCTCCATCCGCCAAGTCGTCCACGCGGCCCGGGAGGCCCTCCGCCAGCTCCAAGCTCACGGTCAGAGTTTCGGAGGAAAACCCTTTCAGATCACCTCCCTGCGGTCTCTACTCTCGCGCCTGCACTGGCACTGCCACTTTATCCAGAAGCTGGAGCGGGAGCCGGAGATTGAACACCACTGCTTTCACCGCGGCTTCGAGGGCCTCCGCGAGGGGGACTGGAACGCTGACCGGTATCGTTGCTGGCTCCTTGGCCAGACCGGGTATCCATTTATTGACGCCTGTCTGCGGATGCTTCGCGCCACTGGCTGGATCAACTTCCGCATGAGGGCCATGCTGACCTCTTTCGCTGCCTACGATCTGTGGCTGGACTGGCGGGGCTTCAAAGACGGCCTGGCGCGGCTCTTTACCGACTACGAGCCCGGCATTCACTTTTCCCAATGCCAGATGCAGAGCGGCGTCACCGGCATCAACACCCTCCGCATTTATAACCCGATCAAGCAGGGCTACGACCAAGACCCGGAGGGGCACTTCATCCGTCGTTGGGTGCCCGAACTGGCCCATCTCGACACCGTGGCCGTCCACCAACCGTGGAAGCTGGCCGCGTCAGAGCGGGCTTTATTGCCTTATCCGCCGCCCGTTATCGACCATGCCCAGGCCATCCGCAAAGCGCGTCAATCCTTTAGCCAGCGTCGCCAATCCGCAGGATTTCGCACGGAGGCCCAGCGGGTTTACCAGACCCACGGTTCACGCAAAAACCGCGAGAATCGCCACCTGACCCCGTCGAAGTCCACTCGGCAAGCCGAGGATCAGCTCTCGTTGCCGCTGTAGGTCTTGAAGGCACTCAAAGCCGCCCCCTTTTGTCAGGCTTTTCGGGTTAACTGATCTGCGGTTCGGTTGATGCTTAAAGATTGATTCTGGAGTGCCCAGGGGCCACTACTTCGGGAAATGCCCGATACCCCCGATGCCGACCAACCAGAGCCGCCCCTGGAGCCATCCCCGGAATCCAACCGATCCTCCCAGC
>DAIQNO010000281.1:0-3544 GCA_036788355.1 Opitutales bacterium
TCCCGCCTTATAACTGTAGAGGTGCCCGCTTCAATCCATGGTGGGCACCTTAACGCTCAACCAAATGTAACAGCTATGAAATCATCCATTCATCGTTTCCTCGCCGCCGCGGCGATCTGCCTCCTGAGTCCCGCCACCACTCAAGCCATGGTCGACCCGGACCTGCCAACCTACGAACCCGTCTCCGGCGTCTCCGGCAACCTGAACTCCATCGGCTCGGACACCCTGAACAACCTGATGACCCTCTGGGCCGAGGGCTTTGAGGCGATCTACCCGAATGTGCGCATCCAAATCGAAGGCAAGGGCTCCTCCACCGCCCCACCCGCGCTCATTGAGGGCACCGCGCAAATCGGCCCGATGAGCCGGGAGATGAAGGGCTCTGAGATTGATGCTTTTGAGGCGCGTTATGGCTACAAACCGACGCTGGTCGGCACCGCAATCGACGCGCTGGCTATTTTCGTGAACAAGGACAACCCGCTCAAGGACATCAGCTCGCAGAATATCGACTCTATTTTCTCCAATACCTACCGCAAGGGAGGGACACCCATCACGCACTGGAATCAACTCGGTCTCGAGGGTAGTCTCGGCGCACGCGCACTCAGCCTCTACGGCCGCAACAGCGCCTCGGGCACCTACGGATTCTTCAAAGAGATTGCGCTGGCCGGCGGCGACTTCTCCTCCAATGTCAAAGAGCAGCCGGGCTCCTCCTCGGTCGTGCAGGGCATCGGCTCCGACCTCGCGGGCATCGGCTACTCCGGCATCGGCTACACCACTTCCGGAGTGAAGGCCATCAACATCGACGGGGTCGAGCCGAGCCCCGAGAATTGCATTAACGGCACCTACCCGCTGGCGCGTCAGCTGCTCGTCTATGTCAATCGCGACCCCCGCCAGCCGATGGACAAGTTGACCTTCGAGTTCCTGCGCTTTGTCCTCTCCAAACAGGGCCAGGAGGTCGTCGCAAAAGATGGCTACTTTCCCTTGCCAGCGCCGATTGCCGCCCAGATCTTAGACGCCCTCAAATAGTCGTCACGCAATTGTTACGTGGACGGGGCTTGCCCCGTCCACTTTTTTTTTGCCATTCGGTCCAGAGCACGCAATGAACCCGAAGCTCTGAATATCATTCACAAGTGGCCGCATCATGAAATCGAGTCCTCCATCCAAGCTTGAAGATCGTTTTACGGTCGGGCGGGCCACCCTGCTGTTCGACCGGATCATGACCGTGATCATCAAAGCAGGCGGATGGCTCGTCATGCTGGCAGTGTTTGCCACTCTTCGGAAAACCCAGTGTTAAAGAAGTCGGCACGGTGCATACACCCGTCGAGGATATCGCGGTGATGGGGGTCGACGAATGGGGCGAGCTCCCCTTCTTTCTCAGCCGATCCGGCAGACTTCAATTTATGGATCTCCCCCGCGACGTCGTAACGCGGGCCTACGCCCGGGTAAGCTCCGTAGAGACGGATCAGTTGAAGACCGGACCGAGGGGACTTTTTGAAGTGCCCACGAAACTCCCCGCGTCGAACTGGACAGCTTTTTACTATGATGCCTACAAGGGTCAGATTGCCCTCGGCGGAGCCGATGGCGAGGTCGCCCTCATCAAGCTCGCGTATCAGGCGGAATTCCCGAAAGACAGCGCCCGCGCCATCGTCCCACGTGTGAGCGCGGAAGTGCTGCGCCAATTTGCCGGAGAGGGTGCCGCCATCAAGGACCTTGCGTTTTTTGATTCCCCGAGCGACCGGGTGGTTGCCGTCATTCAACAACGCGACGGGCAGTCCGAGATCGCAATCCAGACCTTCGCCGTCCGTTCCGGACTCTTCGGGGCAGCCACAATGGTCGCGAACCAATTGATTCGCACAGGACCCGGCCTAACCGATGAAACACCCCAGCGTGTGCTGATCGGCGGCCGGGGCGACCGCCTGCTCGTGGCGACCGAGGGCGGCTGGCTCTATTATTTCCGACTTGCGGGTGGCCAGCTCCAGCAGGTGCAGAAGCTGCGGCCATTTGTCGATGCCATCGACCCCACGATCCACTCAATCAACTGGCTGCTCGGCAAACAGTCCCTCATCCTGACCTCCGAGTCTGGCGAGAACATCACGCTTGCCAGCTACCTCGACGAGTCAGCCGGGCAAATCCTCTACACCCGGATCAAGGACTTTCCGAAACTCCCGAATGGGGGTGCCACCAATTTCAGCCTCGCCCAGCGGAACCGCGGCTTTCTGTTGGCAAATGACGATCTGCTCTCGCTTCGCTATAGCACGACGGAGAATGTCCGCTGGGAAATCCAGCCGGACTATCAACCCCATAAAATCGCCCTCGGGCCGCGCTGGGACTCCATCTTTGTCCACGATTCAGAGCAAAATCTGCACGTCTACGCACTGGATGACCCGCATCCCAACGCAGGATGGAAGGCCTACACGGGGAAACTATGGTATGAGGGCAAGGCCGCTCCCGAATATGAGTGGCAGTCCTCCAGCGCCACCTCGGACTTCGAGCCGAAAATCTCCATCGTGCCGCTCTTTTTCGGCTCTCTCAAGGGCACGCTGTATGCTATGCTCTTTGCCATGCCGATCGCAATTTTGTCGGCGATCTATGTCTCGCAATACCTCCGCCCCGAGACGAGACAATACATCAAGCCGGCGATGGAAATTATGGCCTCACTGCCCTCCGTCGTACTGGGCTTCCTCGCCGCGCTCTGGCTCGCGCCTCTGCTTGAGGACAGCGTGCCATCCGTCCTGCTGATGCTCATCGCGATTCCGGTGATGTGCGCACTCCTCGGTGCCCTCTGGGGCCGTTTGCCGCAAATCGTGCGCAACCGCATACGCGCGGGCTCTGAGTGGATCGTCATCATTCCTGTTATCCTCATCACCGGATATGTGGCTTGGCACCTCGGCCCGGCTCTCGAAGCGACCGTCTTTCACGTCTACGATCCCGACCTCGGGGCCAAGGTGGGGAATTTTCGTGCCTGGTGGACCGAGACGACAGGGTTGAGCTTTGAACAGCGTAATTCCCTCATCGTCGGCATCATGATGGGCTTCGCCGTGATCCCGATCATTTTCACCATTTCGGAGGACGCGCTCACCAACGTGCCGCCCTACCTCACCTCCGCCTCCCTCGCCCTCGGGGCCAGCCGCTGGCAGACCACCTGGCGCGTCGTGCTGCCCACAGCCTCCCCGGGTATCTTTTCTGCCACCATCATCGGATTCGGCCGGGCGGTCGGCGAAACCATGATTCTGCTCATGGCGACTGGCAATACCCCCATCATGGAGTGGAACATATTTAACGGCATGCGCACCCTCGCCGCAAATATCGCGGTTGAACTACCGGAAGCGCCCCAGTTCAGCACACTCTACCGCACGCTGTTCCTCGGGGCGATGACGCTCTTCCTCTTTACCTTTATTCTTAACACGATCGCGGAAATCACCCGCCAGCACCTTCGTGAAAAATATAAAACTATCTAGCCGTGCGACCCCAGCCTGATGAAGCACCCGGCCAAACGACACCAAAGCGCATGACTGAACCAAGCCAAAGCACGAAACCGATCCGCCCC
>DAIQNO010000282.1:0-3513 GCA_036788355.1 Opitutales bacterium
GAGCAAGTCCTCACCTGCTCCAGCGCCGCCCGCATCAAGGAAATGCTCACCGACTTCCTCGACGCCTGCCTCTCCGACTTCAAAACCCGAAACTACTACTCCAGCCGCCAAAACTAACCCCCCCGACCAAGAATCCCAAGCTACCAAAAAAGTGCCCCTGGGCCCCTCATTTTAACATTGCCCCGCACCTCGCCCCCACTGCATCCTACAGGATTGCCAATTTAAACCACGGATCCCTATGCGAGAAGACTACCTGCAACGCGCCTGCGAAATCATCACCGATCCGAACATCCTCATCAACGTCGTCAGCCGCCGGAGTAAGCAACTCAAGCACGGAATGCGCCCGCTGATTGAATCGCTCGAAAAACTCGAACCCGAGGACGTCGCCCTCCGCGAAATCATCGAAGGCAAAATCACCTACGAACTTTTCGAGCCCGAAACCCACGCCTCCTACACGCCCGCTAAGTGACCACCCGTTGCGCCCTGGGAACACCATGACCGGCTGGGAACACCGACGTCCGCGTCAGAAAAAAATATCCTTGGACATCCCTGCGGCGCGATAACACCTCGCCCACCCAGCGGCCTTCACCTCACTCCACAGCAGACCACTCCCACCGCCAGGTCACGGGTGCTAAACCCCCAAAAGTGGCCCGCCCATGAGTAAAGCCTCGAAGAAGAAAAAAGGCCCCGGCGGCCCCCCGGAAATCCGCAACAGCAAGGCCCGCCACAGCTACCTCCTCGGCGATCACTACGAAGCCGGCATCAAGCTCACCGGCACCGAAGTCAAGAGCATCCGCCTCGGCAAAGCGCAGATCAGCGAGTCGTTCTGCCGCGTCGATCGAGAAGGCGCCATCTGGCTGCACAACGCCCATATCCAGGAATACGCCTACGGCACCGACGCCAATCACGCCCCCACCCGCACCCGACTCCTCCTCCTGAACAAGAAAGAAATCCGCCGCATCCGCCAGGAAATGGAAGCCGGCGGCCAAGCCCTCATTCCCCTGCGGCTCTACTTCAAAGAAGCCCTGATCAAGTGCGAAATCGCCCTCGCGAAAAGCAAAAACCTCCACGATAAGCGCGAAACCCTGCGCCAACGAGACGACCTTCGCGAAGCCCAACGCGCCATGACCTACCGGCGCTAACCCACCGCCCCCGGTGTCGCCGTCGCCCGCACCTCCGCAATGGCCCGTTTTTCCCGTGACGTCCCCCGCCCAAAATGATTCAATCACCGGACGTGATGCTACCGGAATCCGAGAACCCCGCTGCGATCGGCGACAACCCAGGCTCCTGGCCCCTCGGACCAGGCGTCTCCGTCATCAGCCGCCACCCCTGCGGCTTGATCGCCCTCGAAAAACCCGTCAATATCCTCTCGCATCCCAACCAGCCTGGCGATGAAGCCCGCAGCGTCCTCAACGCGCCTTACGACGTAAAACGCCAAGCCTACCGCCTCCCCTCCGGTGCGTGGGTTCACCTGCTCCACCGGATCGACTCCGCCACCAGCGGCATCCTCCTCCTGGCCACCCACGAAGGCGTCGCCTCCGCCGCCCGCGACCAGTTTGCGGCCCACCGCGTCCGAAAAAACTACCTCGCCATCGTTAAAGGCACTCCCTCCCCGCAGCCCCCCGTCTGGGCCGATCGCCTCCGCCGACGCGTCGAAGGCCAACAGTTGCGCACCGAAAGCGGCAGCGGCCTCATCGCCAAAACCATCCACCACTACGTCAAAGCCGATGCCAACGGCCTCGGCGTCAGCCTCCTCCGCCTGGAGCCACTCACCGGGCGCACCCACCAACTCCGCGCCCAATGCCAGTTGCACAACTGCCCAATCCTCGGCGACAAAACCTACGGTGACTTCTCCTGGAACCGGCAGCTACTCAAGCCCCCCCTCGAAGACCGCCTCTACCTCCACGCTCATTCCGTCTCCCTCAATATCGCCCTCGGTGCCGAGGTCGTCACCTTCTCCGCGAAAAGTGAACCCCCCGCCTGCTTTGCCCAAGTCCTCGAACGCCAAGCCGCCCTGCGCGACCGCGCCAAGTCGCATGGCCTAGCCTCAGCCGGCCCGACGGAAAAGCCGCTCTGGAAAAAGACCCAGGAAAAAATGCTTAAGCGCGTAGACCCACTCAAGGCCCACTACGCCCCGAAATCCGGCACTGGCTCGACCCGCAAGCGACTTGGCTAGCCCCGAAAAATCCCTTCTCCTGTGGGCACCCGCACCACAATCTCCGCGACCCTTCCCCCGATGCCGGTTTCCTTGACTGAAACCCCACCGCACCTCCCGCATTCCCGCGCCGTCGTGGCCGAGTTCGACCGCCACGCGACTGACTATCAGGCCCACTCCGGCGTCCAAGAAGCCGTGGCCCAGTGGCTGGCTGAGTGGATACCCGCAGCCGCGGCTGCACTCCCCCAGAGTGCCACCCCCGCCGTGGCCGGAGACCGGCTGCGACGAGATCTCGGACCCGCTCGCCGCACCGCGTTTCCCTGTCGATGCCTGGAGTTTGGCGCAGGCACCGGCCACTTCACCCGGCACCTCCTCCGCGAGGGCCTTTCCGTCCACGCCACCGACGCGGCCCCGGCGATGGTTGCCCTCGGACAACAGCGGCTGCCCGATCCCCGGTGGCTGCTCCAGGATGCCTGGGCACCTACCGCCGATCACCTGCCTGAAAGCCCGCCGCTGCGACTCATCGCCAGCGCCAGCCTCCTGCAATGGGCACCGGCCCCGGTTGCCGTCCTCCAGCGCTGGGCTGCGCTTCTGCCCATGGGCGGAGCCTTTCTCGGTGCCTGGTTCATCAAGCCCACCCTCCGGGAATGGCACCAACTCACCGGTCTCCCAGGGCCAGTCATCTGGCGATCCGCGTCGGACTGGCGATCGGCACTCCAAGAAGCCGGCTGGAACATCCTCTCCGCCGAGTCCAGAGACTTCCCTTGGCACTACCCGAGTTCCCTGGCCCTCCTCCGCAGCCTCCAGCGCAGCGGTGCGGCCCCGAGCCCAGGTTCTAGGCACCATCAAGCCCCCCCCAGCCAGCTCCGCCGCCTGCTAGCGGCCTACGATCGCCAGTATCACGGCCCAGCCGGCGTCCGAGCAACCTGGACGGCCCTCCGCGTCCTCGCGCAGAAGTAAACCCAACACCCCTCACGGGCGGACATCGGCCACCCTGCGGTAGACGTTGCCTCCCACAAACCAACCCACTTCTCTTTCAACGATGGACGCCCCGCTGCTTCACGTTGTCCTTTTCCAGCCGGAAATCCCTCAAAACACCGGCAACATCGGACGGATGTGCGCCTTTGCCAACGCCCGGCTCCACCTGATCCACCCCCTCGGGTTTTCCACCGACGCCGCCGCCATCCGCCGCAGCGGACTCGATTACTGGGCCTCGCTCGATGTCCACCAGCACCAAAACTGGGACGACTTTATCCGCAGTCCGGAGGCTCCGCGACGCCTCTGGCTGCTGACCACCCATGGCCAGACCAGCCTCTGGGAGGCCCGCTTTGAGCCTGGGGACGGCCTGGTTTTTGGCC
>DAIQNO010000283.1:0-3505 GCA_036788355.1 Opitutales bacterium
CGGTGTCCCCGCTGGTCGTGGTGCCAGACACCAGCGGCCGCTGCTCCGTGACAATAATCGAGGCTTCCTTATTGTGCTGGGTGAGGATGGTCGGCGTGGCCAGAATGTTGACATTACCCCCCGTGCGCGAAGCCCCGACCACCAAGGCCAGGTCGATGTTGCTCAGAACTTTACCGCTGGTCGGCACCACCAAGTCCGTCGCCGTGAGGCCGCCGAAAGCTAAGCTAGAAAAGTCGATCACCCCGTTGGGCCCGGTCTCAAAACCGAAAGACTGTAGGCCACTGCTCTGCCCCTTGGAGAGCGACACGTCGGCGATCACCACCTCGATCCGTACCTGCGGCAGTGGCACGTCGATCTTCGCAATCAAGTCCGCCACCGTGCGTAAGTCCGCCGCCGTGCCCGTCGCGTGGATGGCGTTAGCCCGTTCATCGGCCACCACATTAACGAAGCTGGAAAAGGCCAGATTTTCCCGCCCGGCGGCGGTGGTCACCACGCCCGCACCAGGATCGACCGCCGGGGCCGCTGGTGCCGCCTCAACCTGCTGGGCCGCTTCCTCGCGACCCCGCCGGGACTCCCGAGCCGTATTGGCCGCCGCACTGGAACGCCCGCTGGCCGCCTCCGTGGCCCGCCGCTGGCCCTCGATCAGAGAGTTGAGGATGCCCGCCACCTGGGTGGCCTCCTCGGCATGTTTCAGGTAGAAAGAAGCGTGGTTGGTCTGCGGTTCGACATCCACGTCGAGCCGCCGAACCAACTCCTCGATCCGCGCCCGGTTATTGGGATGGGTCACAATGAGGAGCTGGTTGCTCCGCTCGTCAGCCTCAATGGAGGTGTTGTTGAGAAACGGCAGCGAGGCCGAGGAATCCGGTCGCAACAACAGGGCCTGCAGGCGACCCGCCAGGTCGGTGGCCGCGATGTTCTTCAGGGTCAAGAAGAACACCGCACTAGGATCCTCCGGCGTCCGATCGGCCTCACCGAGGATCACCTCGATCCGCTGAAGATTGACCAGGTTATCGGTGAGGAGCATCGCGTTGGCCTTGGGGTAGCCGATGATGTTCCCTGGATTACTCATCACGGACTGGATCAACGGGGCGGCCTCCGTGCGGGCGTTCAGCACGTCAAACTCGAAGAGCTTAGTGTAAAAGGCTAGAGACGGTGGCAGCCCCTGGAGGCTCCCAGTGAGGATTTCCGGGGCGTGCCGCTGCACCTCCCCGGCGGGCACCAACTTCATAAAATTACCCACCGAAACCACCGCGATCCCGTTGATCGACAGCAAGCTTTCTAGCGCCAAAATCACCTCGTGGCGCGGCAACGGCCCCCGCGTATCGAACTCCAGCTCCACCGTCGGGATACCCACCGCCCGCAGCGTGGGACGATCCCGAAACACCTCTAGCTGCCGGGCCACACTCTCGAGGTCGCGCAACTCCACCCGCTCGACGAGGTCGTCGGCCCCAAAAGCACCCGCCCCCCGAGGCCCGCCCTGCGCCAAGGCAGTCTGGATCATCCCGAGGAATCCGCAGCCTAGCGCCACCGTCAACGCCAAAGCCCCCCACGAGCCCCCGAAACGCCCCCCCAAAAGCCGCCAAAACGCCCCGCGTGGCTCTACCCTCGGCGCCGCCTCCGGGTCACCTCCCGCGCCACTCCCCGCTGACCCGGACCCTCGTGGCTGAACCATTTTCAAGCCGTCGATCGTGCCAGCGGGCACGACGCCCCCAATCTGGATTGCCGGGGTATCGGTGGTGAAGTCTCGGGGTAAAACGATGGGCATAGTGCGGAGCTTCCCGAAGGAGCTAGGGAACGTCAACCAAGGAGCCAAGCTCAAAGGAGTTGATCTCTAGCATCGGCACGTTGACTAGCGGCGCACGGCGCTCATCCGCCGTCAACCGCACACTCGCCAGGTATAGATACGGACTCTCCGCCGCGACCAGATCGACGAAAGCCAACAGATCCTCCATCGTGACATTTTCAAAGCGCAGCCCCGCCCGATGCTCATCAAAAAGGCCCACTGGCTCCGTGGTCGTGTCCAGCCGCCGCGGCTGGAGTCCCGCCTGCTGCGCCAAGGAGTCCACCCTTCCCGCCAAGGCCGACCGGCTCAACGTCCGCTCCTGGTCGAAAAGACTCCGCACCTGCGCCAGTTCCGCCGCCAAAGCCGGCTCCTGGGCCGCCAGCGGGCGAAACACTGCCAGGGTTTCGCGATCCGCCTGGAGCTGCCGCCACACCATCCCGACCTCCCCCAGCACCGCCCGAAAACCCAGCAGCACCCCAACCCACAGAAACGCCGCCAATAACACCCGCTCCCGCACGCTGGTGCGGTCGAGCCAAGTCATCAGTTGCCGCAGAATCATCATGATCGAGAAGTAGAAACCGAAATCCGCCGAAAAGGCACGCTTAAACTCGCCGCAGCCACCCCCTTGTGACCAAGCCTGCGGCCGCTGGCCAAGAAAACGCGCTCCGATTACCGGGCCGCCACGGGCTCGCGGGGCGAAGGAACGTAGCGCAGCCGGAAAGTGAACTCTACCCGATCCTCGCGACGCGGGGAAACAGGCTCCGCCAGCGCGACGAAATGCCCCGAAGTCGTCAAAGCCGCAAAATAAGCGTTCACCTGATTGATTTCATTGGCAAAGCCCCGCAGCTCGATCTCGTTGGTGCTATCCATCGAAAACGACCGAATCCAGACTACCTGCCACTCCCGGACGCGATTGAGTCGCTCCAACGCCAGGAACGGCTCGAAGGGCTCATTGGTCACCGACCTTAGCCGCCGGATAATCTGCTGGTTGTCGGTCGCCCGCTGGTAGGCCGGCGTCAAGGCCAACACTTCCCCGGCCACCTGACCTTGCCACCAGCGCAGCCCGCCGAGCGCGATCACCAGCAGCAGCAAGACCCCCGCCGCCCCGAGCCACGCCCAGAGTGCTCCGTTGGCCAGTCGGCTCATCCGTAAGTGCCGTTGGAGTAGTTGCACCTCACCTGCACTCCGCAAGTCCGCAGACCACAGAGCCTCCGGCAGCAGCGACCACGTCAGCAACTCCCCATCACCCCCCGCCACTTCACCACTCGGACTCCCATTCCCCGCGCTAGCAGGAGCGTCCGGCCTGACCCAACGCTCTGCCGAGCACCGCACGGAACCCGTTCCCAGCACCTCGACCGCCAACCGACGCAAAAAAACGACATCACCTCCCTGGACGTCCGCTGGAAGACCGCCCCCCGCGACCAGCCCCGCCGAATCGCCCCGGAACCCCAGGCTCAGCCCGACCGAAACCATCTCCTGCCAGTGATCCGAGGGCAACGGGCGATGCCGGATCGGGGACGCCGGGTCAGCCGGGATCACCGTCAGAAATCCGCCATCGGCCAGCAAAACTGTCTTTCCACGGAAGACCTCGGCCAAAGCCACCGGCACCCAGCCCGGCACGACATGCTGGAAACCACGTTGAGACACCCCACTTTCGGCTGCAGCCGCTTCCGCCTCCCCAAAAATGGCCCCTAAACGTGCCTGGGGCAGCGCAAAAGCTCT
>DAIQNO010000284.1:0-287 GCA_036788355.1 Opitutales bacterium
CCACGCGGTGCAGGCGGGCGGGGTCGAGGCCCCCGGCGCGAAAGTGCCAGCCTTCCCGTGTTCGGTGCAGAGCAACCCCAACCGGGGGAGCCCTGTTGAGCCAAAGCTGACCGGAAACCGCTAGACCCGTCAGGGCCGAACTGGCCGGGAAACTTTGGCCGTCAGCACGGACAAGTTGCTCGAGGCCCGGCAGATCAATCGAAAAGGCCGTCAAGTTGTCGGTTGAAAACGTCAACCCGTCTGGTGTGATCAGGAAGGTGCCCGAAGCACCAGGATTGACGGTCTCG
>DAIQNO010000284.1:297-3490 GCA_036788355.1 Opitutales bacterium
CCTGGCCGCTGCCACCGGTTTCTGCGGTTCCATTAGGAGGCATCGGCGCACCCCACTGCTGCCCGTCGATCACCAGGGCGTGCGATACCTCCCCTCCCGCAGTGAAACGCAACCAGGCGGCCTTGCCGCGCACCGTGGCCGTGCCTTCGATCACCACCGGCTCGGCGGTGGCCGGGTCGGGAGCCGTCGGCACCACCCAGTAGTCCCGGCGTCCATCGGGCCAGCCCAGGCGGGTAGCCTCCCAGCCCGGCCCGGTCGAGCGGCTGATGGAGGGGGTAGGGCCCGTGGCGGCCTCCGGGTAAAACACCGTCCCGAAGCGCCTCGTCTGGCCCGAAGTCAGCGCGTAACTCGGATAAAGAAAGTCACCGACGAAGCTCAGACTATCAAAATGCGCGATCAGCCCCCGCAGAATCTGCGTCTGGGTAGGGGGCGTGCTCAGGTGCAGATGCAGCAACGGCCCCGTGGCTTCCAAGGCGGCCCCATTATTGATAATTTTCTTAGTGCGAGCCCGGTAGTGGGTGTTGGCGATCACCACTTCGAGGCTGTCCGCGTAGGGGTGCCACGCCGCGTGGGCCTGGGCCGTCCCCGCCTGCCCAAAAACTTCGTCCATCACCACCCAGTAACCGGGGAGGCCCTCGGTCGGATGAACGAAACCGAAATGGCGCAGGTGCTGCCCGTTGGGCAACGCCGTCCCCGAGTCCCCCAAGGCATAATCGACAACCCCAGAGAGCAGGCTTCGCGTAATGCCCACCCCCTGCTTGCGAGCGTGGTCGTTGGTGCTGCCGGCCTGCGCGGCGTTGGTCAGCGGATAGTCGATCAGCAAGGTGTTCCCGGACACCGCCCTGGCGTTGATGTAATTCCAACTGAAGCCCAAGGCCCCAGCATTGGCTCCGGCATAGCCCACGTTGGCCAAGAGATGCGCGCCGTAGCCCGTCAGGCTCAAGGCGTTGGTCTCCTTATGAGAATGAAAAAACGTCTTCGTAGTGTTCCAAAGTGCCCCGGAGAGACTCTCTGCGCCCGAGGTGGCATCCTGCAACCAGGCACCGCCCTGGGGGAAAATGCGGCTCGGTGCCAACCGGGCGGAGACCGCGCCGAGGTCTGGATCAGCGAGCAGGTAGGGAATGAGCGCCGACAACGGAACGCGCGTTGGCAGGTGCCAGTCGGCATAAACTCGCGCTAGTCCCGAAAACCGCCCCGCCCGAAAGGCCGCAGTGGAGTTGTTATCCGGGTAGTTCAAGGCCCCACGCAGGGTGCGGTTGGGGCTGGTATCCCCAAAAATATGGTTCCAGCCCATCGGTGCTACCGCATAACCGAAAAGCCACTCATAGCCCCGGCCCAACAGCGCCAGTTGACCGTCGGAAATGCCGCCATGTCGCGCCATCACATCCACCAGCAGGTGCTTCTGCTCCCGGTCAAAGTAGCCCAGCCGCGCCAAAGCGTAGTTGGTGCCGGCCACATAGACCCCGTCACTGGTGAACTCCTTAAAGAGCTCGCTCAGAAAAGCCGCCCGTTGGGAAACCCAGGTACTGTTGTTGCCAAGGTAAAGCGCCCAAAGTGCTCGCAACGCCTGCGGACTGGGGTCCCAACCTGAAATCCGCGGCACCCAACCGCCGATGGCCGCTTCGAGCTCGCTGACCTGGGTCGGCGTGAGGTGCCGGTGCAGCACGTCCAGGGCGACAATCGCATCAAAAAGCAGGCTGCCCACCGGCGTATTCCCGAGCCAATCGCCCGGCCGATTCGACAGAAAGAAGCTGAGGGCCGGGATGAGATCCCGATGAAAGGCCGCCGCGTAAACCGAGGGGTCGGTCTCCGTGTCCAAAATCCCCGCCAAAGATTGCGCACCCACCAGCCCCTTGACCGCCAACAAACGCGCGCGGTAATCCAGTCCGGCGGAGGTGGCAAAGTTCTCCGTCTGCGCCCGCGTAATTGCTGCCGCCTTCATAGCACTGAAGGGCATGGCCGCCGCACGCGCCCGCAGCGAGGCAAAGTCCCCCGGAGACACCAACAGGAAAGGCCGCTCGGTGGTGCTCGGCGGCGGGGGGTCTCCAGCGGGCGGAGTTTGGGCGGTCGAGCGCATCACCAGATTGTCGAAAATCACATCCGCCCCGCTCCGTCCTCGCTCTAACCTCAGGTGATTGAGCGTCTGGCCGCCGGGAGGCGTCTGCCAAGCCGTTAAACCCGCAGTTTCCCACAACAGCTCGTTATCCTCCACCTTAAAAAGACGCAGGCTGTAGTTACCACCCGTTAGTGAGCCCTCAACCTCAGCCCGGTAAATGGCCGCAGCATCGATATCCACCAAGGACGTAGAAGTCACTAGCCCGGTCGGAGAATGCGTCACCCAATCAGTCCCAGAAGTCGTTTCAATCGCCCCGTTGGGCCCGACCCTCCAAGAAAGTAAGACCGTAGATGCCCCGTTCCGCAATGTAAAGTTAGCACCCCGAGCACCCCCCGTAGGTGCGGCTTGCGCGAACTCCAGCGACACAAAAAAGCCACCGGTCAGTCCGCTGCTCGCATCTTGGAAATACGCAGCCGAAGTCGTGGCCCCAGAACCCATACCGATCCGCAGCGCATCACCATCCCAGCCCGCCACCCGAGCAGCACTCGCACCTCCAGTGGACGTCCAACTGCTCGGTTGTCCGCCGAACCAGGTCGTGAAACTGCCGTTCGAAAGCGTGTTCGCACCACCAGACTGCGCCACCGCGCCCGAAACGGCCAGAACCGCCGCAGCCTGGTAGGCGAAACGGAGCCTGCCCAAAAACCGGACGGCGGTGATGCTTGAGCGACGAAGGCGACTCCACAAGCTAGCCGAAAGCGGTGCTGGTGCAGAATCAAAACACAGGGGAAGCGTATGGGGCATGGGTTTTTGGGGTAAATCGAGAGGTTTGGCGGGGTGACAAACTGGCATTTCCCAGCAAACTGGAAAAATGGCCGCCAGGCCACGGCACGCCTGACTACTGAGATCACTTTCAGTTCTATCATATACTATCTATCGGAACCGCATTGACAACCCCAATTTTTATGATCGATCCCCGCCGCCGCGCCCAGCCCCAGCCCGACATCGCCGCACCCCGGGCATCTCCACCTCGCCTCCATCGCCCCCCCAGTCCCCGCCCCTGCCCCCTAGTCCGCTGGTGCCCATTTCGGCTTGCCGCAACCCCGGTTTTCCGAGACTTTCAGGCCCATGACGGCCCTC
>DAIQNO010000285.1:0-3480 GCA_036788355.1 Opitutales bacterium
CGCGCGGATGCAACATGCCCACGACCACCACCGAGAAGATCGGGATGAAATAGATGGCATTCATTTTCTGCAGGTAACCGAAGATGGTATCCTGGCCGATGAGCAGCGGTGCGCCGAGCATCGCGGCGATGGCTACAATGACGACGAACCATTTCGCGGCACGGACGGTCTGCTGCTCCGTGCCGGCGGGGTTGATGACGTGCTTGTAGAGGCCGATGGAGAAAAGTGCGGAGGTGCTGTTCAGCGCGGCATTGAAGGAGCTGAGGATGGCTCCGATCATCACCGCCGCGAAAAATCCGGTGAGGGACTCCGGCAGCAGATTGCGGACGAGTGTTCCGTAGGCCTGGTCGTTCGGGATGCCTTTGTCGAAATAGAGCTGGTAGGCGACAAGACCCGGCAGCACGAGATAGAGCGGCCCGAGAAGTTTCAGCGCGCCCGTGAGCAGGACGCCCTTCTGGCCTTCGGCGAGGCTCGAAGCCCCGAAGGTGCGCTGGATGATCTGCTGGTTGGTGCACCAGTAGAAAAGGTTAAGCAGCGCGACACCGGTGAAAAGGGTCGAGAACGGGACATCCGAGCCTTCGGCACCCATCGAGTTCATGCGGTCGGGCTGGCCCGCCTTGAGCGCATCCCAACCGGCCGCGATGCCCTGGTTGTCGCCCGCCGCGTTAAGCGCGAAATATGCGACGAGCATGCCACCAACCAGCAAGCCCACGCCGTTGATCGTATCGAGTACAGCGAGCGTGCGAAGCCCGCCGAAGCGCGCGTAGAGGATGCCCATGACGCCGATCAGCACCACCGTCCCGCGCAGCAGCGTGTTGTAGTCCTCGATGCCGGTGAGCTTCTGCAGGTCGATCATGCTGATCAGCCCGACGGCTCCCGTGTAGAGGATGAGGGGGATGAGCAGGAAAGTGTAGGCGATCAGGAAAATCGTGTTCGCGATGGACTGCGCGGTGCGGTCGTAGCGCCTTTCCAGGAACTGCGGCACCGTGGTGATCCCGGTGCGCAGGAAGCGCGGCAGGAAAAACAGCGCCATGACCACGAGCGCGACGACGGCCACCACCTCCCATGCCATCACGCTGAGGCCGTGGGCGTAGGCGGAGCCGTTCAGGCCGACCATTTGCTCGGTGGACAGGTTCGTCAGCAGCAGCGATCCCGCGATGATGGGGAAAGTCAGCGAGCGCCCGCCGAGGAAGAAGCCCGCAGAGCTCTGCCGCTCGTCCTTGCGGGTCAGATACCAGGTAAGTCCCGCAGCAAAGGCGGTGAACAGGATGAATGAGATGATGGTCATGGTGGGTTTCCGGATTTGGCGGTGTCTGCCGCGCGGCGATTCTTAGCTTCCGCCCCGCAGGTTGCGAACGAAAGATTGCGCGTGAAACGCAGGATTCCTCCAGCAGGCGTTCACCGGCAGATGATCGGAACGGTGGATCACGGATCCAACGGATCGTGACAAACCGGGCGGCGGCATACCGGCCGCACAAGCTCCGGGCTTATTCCGCCTCGCTGAGAAGCTTTACCAGACTGGTGCCGTCCTCGTAGGTCGCATCGGCGATACGCCATTGGCCCGCTTCCTTGACACACGCGTAGCTGATGGACATCCGTTCGCCGTGGTTCTCGAAAGTCGCCTTGACCACGGCGGTGTCGCCCTTGACCTCGGACTGGGTGGCGAACTTCTTGATATCACGCTCATCCTGGCCGTACGAAAGCACGTCGAAGTCAATGGCTCCCAGTTCTCCCTCCGAGCGTTTCGCGTCCTGAACGAGCAGTTTGATCAATGTGGAGGCGAGGAACTTCGGGGAAAGCTTGTTGTCCGGCTGGCCCAGGAAAACGTCCTCCTCCGTTTTGTATAACTCTTCGATGAGCGCATCAGGTTTGGCTGCCACCACTTCTTCGGACGGTGCGGCGGGTTTGGCCGGCGCGGCTTCTTCGGCATGGGAAATCCACGGGCAAAAGGCCAGGACACTGCAGAGCGGGAGGATATGGTATTTCATACGTGATTCATGTAAGCGGGCTGGAGCGCTTTGCCAAGGTTTAACGCCGGTTTTGTCTTCCGGTCATTTGCGAAGTGTCAGCAACATGGTGGATTTCGTCTTGTGCCCCGCTTTGTAAACGCCTGTGCTCGAAAGGACGGTTCCGTCCTGGCTGAATTTGTAGGAGTTTCCCGAGTGGAGCATTTTCGTGGCGTAACCGTCATTCCCGATGCTTTCCACCACTGCGAAGAAAGGCTCGTTGTCCCCGAAGGTGACCTCGATGAAGCTGCCTACATACAGGAGGTCTTTTTTCCTGCCTCCATAATAGGTGATTTTTTTGCACGCATGGCCGGGTTTGTAGGCTCCCTTGGAAGCCGTCACCGTGTTGCCCCTGAACGAATACAGCGAACCGGAATGCAGCATCTTGGTGTTGACCCCGTTGCCGCCCTTTGAGAGCACCTTCGCGTAAAAGGTTTTGCCGTCTCCGAATGTCGCGACGCACAAGTCGTTCGCGGATGTGTTCTGCGCTTTTGCCGCAACACTGAAAAGCATTGCCGCGATCATGATTCTAAGGAGATTCTTCATGGTTTGGATGGATGTTAGGTATTGGCGGGATTTTTGAGAACGGATTGAGCTGATTTGGTGGAAACTCAGTTCGCCGTCACCTTGAGGCGGATGAACTGCATGGCGTTGCCGGTGAAGGGGGCGGTGGAGCGGACGGTGACACGCTCGGTGCCGTTGCCGAGGTCTTGGACACCGGTGATGACGCTGCCGAGGGTGGTGGTGGTGAAATCGAGCGAGGTGCCAACTTCCACATTCACCGCTACGCCGATGAGGCCTTTTTTGCGGACGAAGCTGACGGTGGGGAAGTCCGCTGCGGTGCCGGTGCCGCGGGTGACCCCTTGGGGTATGAATCCGTTCGCGGAATCGAGCGGGCCGATGCCGAGGGCGAATTTCAGGAGGTTGGAAACGCCGTCATTGGCGGGGGTGGCGTTGGGGCCTTGCTGATCGGGTGGGAGGCTGGCGAGGGCGGGCCAGGCGTTGAACTCGGCGGTGCCGGTGCCGGCGGGGACTTGGATGAAGACGAGATCGAAGGTCTGTGTAAGGGTGGTGAGAGCCGGGGTGCCGTTGATGCTGGCGTCATCGGTGAGGGACACACGGTAGCGTGCGGTGCCGGTGGAGCCGTTGGGGGTGAAGGTGAGGTTGCCGGTGGCGGGATCGATGGCGGGGTTGACACTGGGACCGGAGAGGCGGGAGAAGTTGAAGCTCAGTGCCTGGGTGGCAAGGGCATCGCCATCGTCGATCCCGGTGGCCCAGCCGGGGATGATCTGCGGGGCGGCGTTGGCGGGGATATTGGTGACGTTGGCTCCCTTGGTGAAGCTGGGCATTTCATTCACGTCGGTTACTCTGATTGTTAAATAGGCCTCATCCATGCCGAGGGGTGAACCGGGGGAGCCGACGGTTAGCCTGATAACGTATATGCCGTCCTCAAAACGGGTAAACAAATTCGGGG
>DAIQNO010000286.1:0-3457 GCA_036788355.1 Opitutales bacterium
TACATCAGCCAGACGGCGGCGGTGCTCTCGCAGCGGGCTCCCGCCTCGTGGGAGTCCGACTTTCGGCGGTGGGGCTACCTGAAGGCGCGTTCCTGGCTGCAGGAGCTGCCGGGCGTGGGGCCAAAAATCGCCGACTGCGTCTGCCTTTTCGGAGGGGGCTACCACGAAGCCTTTCCGGTGGACACCTGGATCCTCCAGATCCTCGCGCAACACTACGGCCTGGTCGGTTGGACGCCGGAGCAGCTCGCCCAGTTTGCGCGGTGCCATTTTGGCCCGGCGGCCGGCCTAGCCCAGCAATACCTCTTTGAGGCCGCCCGCCTGGGAGTGTTGGCGGGGCCAGCCCCGATCGCTCCGGTCCCATCCCAATCGGAATAACCGGCGTCGGTTCCTCCGTAAAAAAGGCTTTCCCCTTCCAAACCGCCCGCGGGAATGGTGTTACCCGCGCCGGGGCATCTCAGAAACAGTCCCCTAAAGGCCGATTTACGGCTCAAACTCTTCAGGAAACTGCCTTGGGGGAAGCACCCCACGGCGCTTTGGTCTTGGACGGGGCAAGCAGCCGCAGGACATCTCCGGCGTTGAGGTTTTCCGTGAGATCGAAGATCGGGCCAGTGGCCCCTCCCAGGGTCAGGGTGGCATTGTCAATCCAGGCACCGAGGATTTCTCGGCTGAGGCCGGACTTCAGTAGGGCTTGGCCGAGGGGCGTCGCAGCGGGGTCTTCGCCGAGCCAGATCTGCCGCTCCCGCAGGCCCTCGATTGGCCCCGCGCTGGCATGAACGCCGTTTTGACTCACGCTGGGCTGGGTGCCGAGTCCGAGGTCATTGTAGCGCTCCAGCAGGCAGCGCCGGAGTGAGCCGGGGCTGGCCTCCTGGGGCCGGGTATCGCCGATCAGATCCCGTCGAAAACGCTCCCAGGGGATCCGATCCGGCGCAAAGGTGGCCCCGAAGACGACCACCTTGGCACCCGGCGTGATGAATCGCTGGCGTAGGGCAGGGTAGAATCCGTTCAGGACGAAGCCGGCAGGTTGGGTGAAGCGGGCGACGTAGAGCCCCGGTCCCACTTTACTCTGGGGCGTCTGGAGCCAGCGCTGAAGAAAGGCAGCACCGTCTTGCAGCCCCATCAGGCGCATCATCTGTGCCGCACTGAAAACGGAACCCGCACCCACCGCGTCTTTCCAGGAAAGACCGAAACAACTCGAAAAACGCTCTTGGGAGGCCGCCGTCAGCACCAGATTGCCGACTTGATCGGTCATCGCCGCACCGGCGATGGCCGCGTAATGGCGATCGATCAGCCCACCGGCCTGCATGGCCTCCATGCCGACCTCCATCGGGCCGGTCAGTTCGACGCCCTTTTCCCGCAGCACGTGGGTCACGTAACTGGAAAACGCTGGCGTGGCGGCTGACGGTTTCAGCAAGATAAGGCCCTGATTCTCCATGCTAAAGTCCTGTGCTCCCATCAGCATGGCCCTTTTCTACGCCCTCGCAACCTGAAATCGCAGTGCCCGTGTCGCCCATGTTTCCGGAGTGGTGCCGTCGCAGAACGGCTTTTCGCCGCTTTACCGATGCTTTTCGCGGTTCACTGCGCCCAACTGGGGAATGACGTCCTTCCGTTGAAGAAAATCGGGACAACGCTGCCGCACTTTACCTTAGACCCCGCCAAGGTAGATCACTTGGCCGGTGATGAAGTCGCTGGCGGGTTGCAGAAAAAAATCGATGACATTGAGCACGTCGGCAGGGGTGCCGAGGCGGTGGATGGCCTGCCGCGCCAGCAGGGCCTCGATTTTTTCCGGCGGCACCAGCTTAATCAGGTCGGTCGCCACAGGGGTTGGGGCGACGGCGTTGACAGTGATGCCGTGGGGGGCTAACTCCCGCGCCGCCACCCGCGTAAGGCTTTCGACCGCGGCCTTGGAGGCCGCGTAGATGGCCTCACCTTCCAGGTCGAGGGCCACGGCCACCGTCGAAAAGTTGATGATGCGCCCGTGGCCCCGCCGCATCATCAGCTTTGCGGCTTCGCGCAGGGCCGTAAAAGCCCCGAGGACGTTGGTCTGGAGCACCCGCTGGGCGGTCACGTCGGGAGTCAACAGCAGGGCGTTCATCGCCGCGATGCCGGCGTTGTTAATCAGGGCATCGAGGCCACCCGCCTCGCGGGCTGCCGACCGCAGGGCCGCGGTCAGGCCGCGTTCATCGGTCACATCGACTTGAAAATGGCGGTAGTGCGGGTGCTCCAGGTCGGTCGGGCGACGGCTGCACCCCGCCACCTGCCAACCTCGCGCCAGCAGGTGCTCGGCCGCCGCCCGCCCGAGTCCCTTCCGAGAGCCGGTGATGAAAGCCAGCGGCCGCCGCACTGCAGACTCCGGAGGTTTAGTTTCTTCCATGGCTGGTCAATGTTGGGCCGGAAATCACCGCTCCGTGGGCACTTTCTCAAAGCTGTGGGAACCTCGTCGCAATAAGCAGAACGGAGCGGCACTTCGCAGCCTGGTTCGGTACTTCAGGTCGGCGAAGCCTCGGCTTCAGAATCCTCCAGGAGGCCGGCGAGGTGCTCGATCAGCGTGCCGACTCGACGAAATGGCGACCGTGCCGCACTCATCGCCCGCTCATCGGCCAAAATGACCCCCTGGCCGAGCTGCTCATCGACCCGCGCCTCCAATTCAGCCAGCAGCGTGACCAGCATCAGGCTATCGACCCCCGACTTGGCACCGAACAAGCGCGTCTCCTCGGTGGGTGCCAGGAGGGCCTCCAAGCCCCATTCTCGGTTAAGATCCGCGAGCGTGGAAAGCACCACGCCCCTTGCGGCCTCAAAACGTGCAGCAGTAACCCCGCCAACTTGGGACAGGCCATCCTCGGGCGACGAGGCAGAAGGTGGCGGTGCATCATCCATAAAAGGTAGCTACCGGCCCAAGCGTCCCGTTTCAAGGCCATTCTGCCCGACGGTGGAGATGGTGCCATCGCCGCCCTCGGCGACGCCCAGACTCACCCGGGCCGCGCCCGTAGCCTCCGCCAGCACGACCGAGGCCGCCCCAGCGACCGTGGCCGAGATCAGGGTGTGGGTCTGGCGATCGGCATTAAACAGCCGTAGCTGCCCGTGGCCCTCGCGGGTGGGGCTTAGCTCGGCAAAGCGCTGGCCATCGGGCCGTAACAGTTGCAGGCTGCCCGCACCACCAGGGGCCGCAGTGGTCAACCGCGAGACATTGCGCCCATTGCTGTTACCCACCAACACTTCTCCGTCGTTATACTCACTCGACCGCAGGGAAACCACCGTCCGCTCCAACGCATTCCACAGGCTGATGCGCCCGTTTCGGTATTCATCCTCCCCAAAAGAGAGGCTCAGCTTGCCGAGGCTGTTATAGACCAGGATCGCCGGGCGATCCGAGGACGCCCCCAGCACCACGGAGGGCACCCCGTCCGGCCGGTTGATGGTCATCACCGCGCTACCCGCATCATCGGTCAAAAACACCATCTGG
>DAIQNO010000287.1:0-3452 GCA_036788355.1 Opitutales bacterium
GATTGTGAATAACTTGGGGATAACTCCCCGGCAACCCCGCTTTTTTGTGGGGAACCCCCTTCCCAAGTCCGCGACCATAACGCCGCTAAAGCCCTGCTTAACAACGGGTTAAGCTGGGGTGTCGTCGAAAAATGACCCTCACTGCCGGTTGGGGACTTGGCCTGTGAATAAAACCCCCATTCCGAGTAGTAGAGAGCCCCCTCCATGAACCGATCAAAGCGCACTGGCCCCGCCGCTGCCCATTCAGCGAGCAGACCTTTCGACGACCGAGCTCCACCCGGCCCCGGAGTCGCCCCGGCTGCCCTGCCCGCTTCCCCGGTGCCGCCCACCGTCGGAGCACCCCCGCGAGCCCCCGCCATCTAACGCTGCGCCTTGCGGGCTTTGGCCAGCTCCTGCGCGATGGCAAAGCGGCTGATTGCCTCCAACCGCTCGATTTCCGCCGGGTCACAATGCTCATCACGGGCCGACTGCAACGCCTCCTCCGCGCGCTTCCGTGCATCCTGAATCGCCCCCAGGTCGATCGAAGCGACCTCCACCGCTGCCTCCGTCAGGATCGAAACCGTCGAACCCGCCACCCGGACTAAACCGCGGTCGATCGCGACCTCCTCAGCCGCCGTCCCCTGGCGCTTGGCCTCGGCCACGGAGAGATCCGGGCCGGGGCCCTTTACCTGCACCTCTCCCGCCGACAACATCGCCACCAGCGGACGGTGCCCCGGCAAAATCCCGATCTGCCCCGTGCTTCCCGGCAGCACGACCTCAGCGCAATCCGCCCGATACTTCAGCCCATCCGGGGTCACAATCTCCAGCGTCAATCCAGCCATCCCAAAACCCTAGAACACCCCGCCCCCCACTGGCAACCCTAAGTCCACCGCAAAGTTGCGCCCACACAGTCCGACGGCGACCCACGCGAGCGGAAAAGTGTTAACCCGCCGAACAGCAATCTTCTATCTGACGGGCAAATTGGCAGGACACTGCTAGACCGCCTTCGCTGGATGCGATGATGCTACCAAGGATTCTCCTTGGAACTCAAAATGAGACCGACTCATCATTTCGATACCTTACCACGATAGTTAGCTTCTTTGCAGCCGCGAATCCCACTATCGCGGTCAATAATTATTTTTTGGGCTTCCTGGATTTTTTTTACCTCTTCGTAAAGGGCTACATTCCTTTGGTGCCACTCGTTTTTTGTGTTTGGGTTGCTCATTTTCATCTATGCAGTTTGAATGGATAGTTTTGATTTTACCGTAGCAAGAAATAAACTTTTCAAAAAGTAATGCTCTAAAAGATATTTGAACGCGACCATGTGCTGCTTGACATATTCAGACATTTCTTCTTCCGAAGAAAAAAACCGCTTATTGTGAAACTCAATATTTACAAAGCCAAGCAATATGTTTTGTTCGAATCCTAAAAAGCGATGTTCCACCTGTAGCTTCATACCAATGTAATGCTCCACTTTCTTGAGACGGGAAGACTCCGATTTGGCATAATCGTTCTTACAATCAAGCAGGATGCGTGTCCTTAGCGGAGACTTAATACATTTCACGCACTCATAGTTTTTATATTTTTCACTGGCGAAAATAATTTCTCTACTGTGAATCCAGTCCTCTCGCACATCATAGTGCGTGACATAGGTCAACGATCCGCGGGGTGCATCGAGGTCTTGAAAATTCGGAATGCTATACACGGACACGAAGACGTCTTTTTCCTCTGCACCAGCGAGCGATTCTTTGATATGGCTGACAAAATTTTTAACCACTAGACCAATATTAGAGACAAATTGGCTATCGTTTGTGAAAACGGTTGCGGCTTGACTTGGATTGCCTACAATCTCTTGCCATTCACGCTGTATCTCTTGATTAATCCGCAGCAGACAATGATTTAGGGCTTGAGGGTCAATCATCCTCACGCGAGTGGACGGAAAAAAGTCACACGCGACCAAAAAAACCTTCATTAGCGTAGCATAAACCGCGATGACTAACAGCGGCGTTACTATAAAAGGAATCAGCGGCGGTGTAAAAATACCGCGAAGCCACTGCGTCACCGACCAGCCAAAATACTTCTTTAGGGTGAAATAACCAGCGAGTCCAACAATACATATATCGACAAAAGCTCGATGTTTGCGACCTTGGATCGCTCGCCTGCACTGGTTGAAAGTCGCTTTTATTTTCACCATTGAACGGATTGTTATGCTACCAACCGGTCAATCCTCTAGTCAATCGCGTTTTTGAGCCAAACGCAAACCGGCTGTCGTCAAAAGGCCCCTTGGCCTGAAAATTCAAGGTAGATTTTGTCGCACGGTTGGATGCCAGCTCCTCGTGGAGACACTTTTTTTGAAATGACGCAACCTGCACCAAATCTAGTCGCCTACCCTAGGCCCTCCAGGAGTTTCAACAACTCGGCCTGTTTTGCCTGGTTGGCGGCGAGGCTGTCCCGGACGCCCGTGACCACAGCTTCTGGGGCGCTGCCCATGAACTTCTCGTTGGCCAACTTGGCCTCCGCGCCCGCGATGGCCTTGCTGAGGCCATCGAGTTGCTTGGCGATCTTTTTCCGCTCAGCCTCGATGTCCACACTGCCCGCTAAATCGAGGTAAACGGTGCCGAGAGCCGTCACTTCCGAGGGGAGGTTTTCGACCCCCGTTTCCAGGGTGATCTCACGCGCCCCACACTGCCGCAGGAGCAGCTCGCGGTTGGCCGTCAGGGTGGCCGCGCCCAGGTCCACCGGCACCAGCTTCAGCGTCACGTCATGCTTGGCCGCCAGGTTGTATTGCGCCTTCAACGCCCGCACCTTGGCCACAAAATCCTGCAAGGCTGCCACTTCCCGGACGGCAGTCTCGTTGAGCACGGCACCTCGCCCGGCCAGTCCATCGCGGAGCTGTTCTGCGGTCAAGAGCGGTGCCTCTTGCAGAAAGGCAGTCGGGCCGGCAGCCGCGTCGGCAGCCCCTTCTGGCGAAACGCCTCGGCGACGCAGGCCCATCGCGTCCCGCGTCGTGGCGAAGCCGAGTTGCTGCCACAGCTCCTCCGTAATGAAGGGCGCGATGGGGTGCAGCATCTGGATCACGCCGCGCAGGCAGAGGTCGAGGATCCCCAGGCAGCTCGCGCGCGATTGGGGGCTCTGCAACTTCGACTTCGAGACCTCGACATACCAGTCGCAGTAGTCATTCCAGAAAAAGCGATAAAGCGCGTCGGTCAGCGTGGTGAACTCAAAGTCCCGGTAGGCCGCAGCGGTCACTTCCAGCGTCTCGATCAACCGCGCCAGGATCGCGTGATCGTTGGCATCAAAACCCGCC
Source organism: Opitutales bacterium (assembly GCA_036788355.1). GTDB lineage: Bacteria > Verrucomicrobiota > Verrucomicrobiia > Opitutales > Cerasicoccaceae > DAIQNO01. Next base: position 3,287 of record DAIQNO010000287.1, read on the forward strand.
GGGTCTAGCTGGCTCAGGATGCCGGCCACGCTGCGGTCGTCCGACGCCGCCGTCCGATGAGCCGCACCCGCGGCCATCGCCCCGCCAGCGTCGGCGGTTGCGGAAACTTCGGCGGCAGGGTCGGCCTCACCGGTGGCCTTGCCCTCGGCGGCGGGACCCGACTGCA
>DAIQNO010000288.1:0-2870 GCA_036788355.1 Opitutales bacterium
CGGTGATGAAGCGGAGGTGGCGGGCATCGAGCACCCTAAAAGCGGTCGTGAAGGCTGGTGTCCGCCTCTGGGGGGGGCGGGCACAGGAGTTGGAGGATCTCGCCGATCAGGTAGATGGAGCCGATGACGAGGAGCGTTTCTCCAGGGCCGACGAGGGAGCAGCGTCCAGCGGACGGGAAGGCTTCGGTGAGCTGGGGCAGGGGGGTGGCAACGCCGCGGAAGGTTGGCGGTAGGAGGTTGAGAAGGGCCTCCGTGGCTAGCGCGCGGGGCTGCGACGGGCGCACGAGGTAGAGTTGCCGGGCGTAGCGGCTGAGCACCGGGAGGATTTCTCTCGCCCGATCCTCGCCGAGGACGCCGGTGAGGATGGTCAGATTTCCGCGCAACTGGTGGTGCAGCTCCGCAATCTGGGGCTCGACCTCGCGGATGCCCTCGGCGTTGTGGGTCGCGTCCAGGATGAGGCGCACGCCGTTGTCCAGGAGTCGCTCTTCCCAGCGCCCAGCCCATTGAACAGTTGCAAGGCCCTGGAGCCGATCGGCATCAGTGATCTGAAGCCGCTTGATGCCTGGTTTTGCGACCGGCTGGGCAGCCGCACCTAGGACCGCGGTCGGCCTCCTGGCCAGATTGGTAAGTTCGGTTAGATCGGTAAGTTCGGCCAGATCGGTAAGTTCGGTTAGATCGGTCAGTTCAGCTAGATTAGTGGTCTTAACCAGACTGGTCAGTTTGGCGAGGCCGTCAACGACTTCGGTGGTCAGCCAGGCGGTCGCAGCGTTGAGTCGTTGGAGGCGCCCAGGGAGGCGGGTGGTTGGAAGTCGATCGTAGTCTCCAGGCGTGAGGGCATAACCGCAGGGTGAGAGGCTAAAGCGCTCCCGGACGCTCCAGACCCGGCAGCCGCGCTCGCCCGCGAGGGCTCTCAGGACGCCCTCTGCCTCCGCGGGCAGCACCCCGAGGACGACCGGGCGTCCGGGCTTGATGATCCCGCCTTTTTCCCCGGCGATGGCCTCTAAAGTTGACCCGAGAATCGCCTGATGGTCGAGGCCGATGGAGGTAATCACGGACACAGCGGGCTGCACGACGTTGGTCGCGTCGAGTCGCCCACCGAGGCCGACTTCAACGACCGCTAGATCCACGGCTTGCCGGGCAAAGTGCAGGAAGCCCATGGCACTGATGAACTCGAAAAATGTCGGGTGGAGTTCTGGGTCTTCGAGCGCCAGCTGAGCGGCTACAGGTTCCAGGGCGTTAAAATGAGCGACGATTTCCGATTCCGAGAGCGGCTCCCGGTTGACCTGCACTCGCTCGCCGACGCGCACCAGGTGGGGCGAGGTCATCAGGCCTACCCGGTGCCCGGCCACCCGGTAGATGGCCTCCAGCATGGCGCAGACCGATCCCTTGCCGTTGGTGCCGGCTACGTGGATGACCGGGTAGCAACGTTCCGGGTGCCCCAGGAGGGCCGCCAGACGTTCCATCCGCTCAATCCCGAACCTCGAACCGGTGTTGCGGAGGGCGAAGAGCGATGCCTTGACCTCAGTCCAATTTTTCACTGTCGCCACAAGGTGAAATCAACGCCGGTTTCCGAGCGGCGCCACTCTAGAGCTGCCGCTGAGCGGGTCGTTGGTGCCGTTCATTGATCCGACAGAGGAACTTCGTCTCCGAAGTCTCCAGAGTCCTCGGCCAAGTCTGGTTCCGAGCGCGGACTATCGCTGCTCTCGCTGCTTTCTGGAGTGGGGGCGGCAGTGGTGGCCGGGGGTGCCCAGCGGGCCGGTGGGCGGTTCGCCGTGAAGGCCTCAAGGAGGACGCGGAGGCGCTCCTTCATTTCGAGTCGGGGCACAATTTGGTCGATCAAGCCGTGTTGAAGCAGAAATTCGGAGGTCTGAAAGCCTTCCGGCAGCTCACTTTGCGTGGTGTCTTTAATGACCCGCGGTCCGGCGAAGCCGATCAGCGCACGGGGTTCGGCCAGAATGACATCCCCGAGCGAGGCAAAGCTGGCCATCACCCCCGCCATCGTCGGGTTGGTGAGGATGGAGATGAAGGGGAGTCCTGCGGCCTTGTGCTCGGCGAGGGCGGCGCTGGTTTTGGCCATCTGCATCAGGCTGAGGATGCCTTCTTGCATCCGGGCGCCGCCGGAGGCGCTGACCACCACCACCCCGCAGCCGAAGGTGGTGCCCCGCTCGATCGCCCGGGTGATTTTCTCACCGACCACGCTGCCCATGCTGCCGCCGTTGAAGGCAAAGTCCATTACGGCGAGGGAGACTGGGATGCCGTCCAGCAGACCCATCCCGCTGACCACGGCGTCTTTTTCGCCGGTCTTTTTCTGAGCCTCCGCAAGGCGTTGCGGGTAGGCCTTGCTGTCCCGGAAGTTCAGTGGGTCGAGCGAGGCCAATTCCGCGTCGAACTCCACGAAAGTGCCCTCATCCAGCAACAGGGCCACGCGGTCGCGGGCCTTGATCGGGAAGTGGTGTCCACTCCGGCGAGAGACCATCCCGTTATCCTCCAGCTCGCGGTGAAAGACAATTTCACCGTCGAGCGGGTCTTTAGTGTAAAGGCCCTGTGGGATGTCCTTTTTCCTAACCCGGACGGTAGAATACTTTGGCTTTCCGAAGAATGGCATGGTGAGGTGCGGAAAAACTCCGTTGCAACGTCGTTGAAAATACCCGGTTGAGGTGTGCTGCGTCGAGACCAGATCGCCTACCGAAATAGGGCCGCCAAGGCATCCTCCAGAGCTTCCGGGCGAGACCCGGCCCCCATCGCAAAGTTGGCCTTACCGCCGCCTTTACCGCCGAGGGCCGCCGTGAGCTGGCCGACCAGCACCCCCGCTGAGAAGCCCTGGGTAATTGCTTCCGGGGTGCATTGAGCACAGACGGTGACCTTTCCCC
>DAIQNO010000288.1:2880-3439 GCA_036788355.1 Opitutales bacterium
CCACGGGCCCGACGAAAACACGCGCGAGGCCGGCCTCCGGCTGGATGTCGAGGAAGCGGCCTTTGCCGAACTGTCCGAAAACCCCGGCCACTACGCCATCCGACGCGGCAGCCTGCGCCGCCAGCACCACCACTGATGGCCCGAGCTTCTGGCAGAGGTCGTTGGCCAGCGTCTTGAGGTCGGCAGCGTCGGCCACGTCAACCTCAACCGCGAGGAGTCGCAGGCTTCCGCGTTGGGTCGCCTGGTTGAGCAAGGTCGCCGCCTGGCCTGAGGCCTGCGCCTGCTTCAGGCGCTGCACCTCTTTCTCGAGGAGGCGTTGATTCTCGCCAAGGCGTTCCAAGCGCGCCTCGACCTCCTCGGGCTTGCACTTCAGCCCGGTGGCGAGGCGGCTAAGCTGCTGGAAGGTTTCCCGCGCCAGGGTGTAGGCTGCCTCGCCCGCAACCGCCTCGATGCGCCGCACCCCCGCCGAAATGCTGCTTTCACTGACGACCTTGAAGAGTCCGCATTCCCCGGCTGCCCGGACGTGGGTGCCCCCACAAAGCTCCAGAGAGTAGCCGCC
>DAIQNO010000289.1:0-3439 GCA_036788355.1 Opitutales bacterium
GCCTTGCGGGTTCGGCTGTTGGGCGAGGCCGAAGTAGGTCGCGAAGTGATGGCGCAGCACGGCTCTCCGGCGGCGGAGAAGTTCCTGCAGGAGGTCGGCTGGCGCACCTACTGGAAGGGGTGGCTGGAGATGCGCCCCAGCGTCTGGAGCCGCTACCGCACCCAGCGGGCCTCGGTTTTGGCGACGGTCGAGCGGCTGCCGGCTTACCGTCGGGCGATTACTGGCCAGACAGGGCTGGCCTGCTTTGACGGTTGGGCGGCGGAGCTGATCTCGACGGGCTACCTACACAACCACGCCCGGATGTGGTTGGCCAGCGTCTGGATTTTTACCCTCCGCCTACCCTGGCAAGCCGGGGCGGCCTTTTTTGAGCGGCACCTGTTGGATGGCGATGCAGCCTCCAACACCCTCGGATGGCGCTGGGTGGCGGGCTTGCAGACCCCTGGTAAGCACTACGTCGCGACCGCTGAGAACATCACGCGCTACACGGGCGGACGCTTTGGGAAGATTTCCGGCCTCGCGGAGGCACCGTTGTCGGTCGATCCGGCGACGGATCCCAACCCACCACCGGGAAAACTGCCGCTGGTCGAGGACCTCCGGCGTGCCGAGGCAATGCTCAACGGGGCAGGGCGGCGGGTGGGGCTGCTTATCACGGACGACGACCTCAGTGTTGAGACCTGGTTGCCGCGCTTCCAGCCTGTCGCCATCGCTGGAATGCTTCCGGAGCCGACCTACCAAGACCTCGGAATGGCTAAGCCGGTGGTCGATTTTCGCCGAGCGGCCCTTTCCGACGCCCTTACGCGGGCGGGTGAGCACTGGCAGGCTCCCGCGAGGGTGCTGTCGGCGGACCACGCCGCAGCCGCAGCCGACGGTGGTGAAACGACATCGGCCGCGGATCCAGTGGCGGTTAGCGGTGGTGCCACGGAGCTGGCGGCGGCGGTGGTCGCCTGGGCGCGGCGGGAAGAGCTGGATGCTCTGGTCTGGGCCAGGCCGCTGGTCGGCTTCTGGGATGCTGAGCGCGTCGCCATCGAGTCGGCTTGCTCGGCGGCGCGGATCGAGGTGGTTTCCCTCCGCCGCCCGTGGGACGATGCGCTTTTTCCGCGGGCCACCAAGGGCTTCTTTGCCTTTAAGGAGCACCTGCCCGCAATCTTTCAGGCGGCGGCTACTGGCGGGCTTCGGTAGTGGCCGGCGTGGGATTCTGTCGGCTCTTCGGGGCTCCTGGCGGCTCTTCTGGGCTCTTGCAGCGGTGCTAGAAGGGTCTGGGCGGGTTAAGCTGCTTCCAGAGGCGGTCCGCTTCGGCTGTCATCGGCTCCATGGTCGCACTGCCGGAGCGGTCCGACGCGGCAACGGAACTCGGTGGCGGTAGGGGCCCAGTCAGCGTAAAATGGCCCATCTTCCGACCTGGCGCGGGTTTACCCTTGTCATAAAGGTGCAACTTGGCCTGCGGATGCGCCCAGATGGGAGCCCAGTCGGGTTGGGCCAGGGACGGCGGCGTCGTCTGGGAAAGCGGCGGCGGCGGTTCAGAGCGGTGACCTCGATCGCGGGCTGCCGGGGCATCATCGGGCAACCGCTGAGCCGCAGCGGAAGTCGCGCTTGTCGGCCAGAGGTCGCCGAGCAGGTTGACCATCACCGCTGCGCGGTGCAGCGATGGGTCGCCGAGGGGCAGGTTCAGCGCTGCGCGGAGGTGCTGCTCAAACTGGCTGGTGTGGCAGGATTCCAGGGTATGGTGGCCGCTATTGTGCGGGCGCGGTGCCAGCTCGTTGACCGCCAGGCCGTCAGCCGTCAAGAAAAGCTCGACCGCCAGCAGCCCGCAGAGGTTGAGCCGCTGCGCCAGTTGGCGGGCCAGGGCCTCCGCCTCCGCCTGGAGCCCCGCTGGTAGGCGAGCCGGGGCCAGGCTTTGGTGCAGGATGTGGTGACGATGGATGTTTTCGGTCAGCGGAAAGCACGCGATTTCCCCTGAAAGCCGCCGTGCGACGATGATCGAGCACTCGGCGAAAAAGGGGCACCACGCCTCGACGACCAGTGGTTGGCGGCCCAACTCCACCCACAGGGCGTCCACCGCTGGCGGCATCAGCGTCAGCTTGCGCTGTCCCTTGCCGTCGTAGCCGAAAGCCGCCGTTTTCACGACGCAGGGCAGGCCAACCGCCGCGATGGCCTCGGTCAGCGTCGCGGGTGAGGACGCCAAGGCGAAGGGGACGTGCGGCAGGCCATGCTCTCGTAAAAAGGTCTTTTCCCGCGCCCGATGCTGGCAGATTTCGACGACCTCGGGGCTCGGCGCCACGACCACGCCCCGGTGCTCCAGCCCCCGCAGCGTCTGACCGGGGATGTTTTCGAACTCCAGTGTCGTGACGCGCAGGCCGTCGGCAAAGCGGGCTAGGGCCTCGGGATCGTCGAAGGGCGCGGTCACCACCTCGTCAGCCACTGGTCCAGCGCAGCAGTCAGGGGCGGGATCCCAGACCCGGAAGCGATAGCCCAGAGCCCGACCGGCCAGCAGCGTCATCCGCCCCAGTTGGCCACCCCCGATCATCCCGACCATTTCCCCCGGCCAAGCCAGCGGCCTCTCAGCCATGCTGGATGAGACTGGGATGAACCTGGGCGGCGTCTGAGCGTCGATGGGTGGCATAATCGCTGTGCCAGGGTGAATTATCGCGGTGCCAGGCTGGGTTATCGCGGTGCGAGCATGCGGCGGCGCGACACTGGATGAAGGCTCCCCGGCACCGGGTGAAGGCTGCTCGGCACTAGGTGGCGGTTGGCTCATGCTGGGTGAAGATCGCCGAGGTGTGGCTCGGCAGGGCAGGGCAGGGGAGAACGGTTCTCGGAGAAGTCGGGGTTCCGCTGAAGCTCAGGTCGCCTCAATGACCCCGCGGAGCAGCCGCCGTCTGGCCGGGGATCGGGTTGGCTAAAACGGCCGCCGTCTGGGCGGCCCGCCAAGCCTCCAGGCGCTGGCGGAGGGCATCGTCCCCCAGCGCGAGGATCGCCGCCGCAGCAAGAGCCGCGTTGATCGCCCCAGCCCGCCCGATCGCCAAGGTCAGCACCGGCACCCCGGCGGGCATCTGCACCATGGACAAGAGCGAGTCCATCCCTTGCAAAGCCCGGCTCTGCACCGGCACCCCGAGCACCGGCAGCCAGGTGTGGGCCGCCAACATCCCCGGCAGGTGGGCGGCCCCACCCGCCCCGGCAATGATCACCCGCAGCCCCCGCGCCGCTGCCGTCTCCGCGTAGGTCGCCAGTTTCAACGGCGTGCGGTGGGCACTCACCACCTCCGCCTCGAAAGGGATATCCAGCTCGCCGAGCAGCCGGGCAGCCTCCTGCATCGTCTCCCAGTCGCTCTGACTACCCATCACCACCCCCACCAACGGCCTACGACCCGCCGACGAAAGGGGGGCGGCGTCCGCTGGCAACACCTCGCAACCGAGCATCGACATCCCGCGATTACGACGCC
>DAIQNO010000290.1:0-3431 GCA_036788355.1 Opitutales bacterium
AGGCTTCCCTTGCGGTGAACTGACCTGCCGATGCGGAAGGTTGGGCCCGCGGGGTTCGTCAGCCGAGCCCTTGGGAGAGGGCGCGTTGTTGGGACTGGGCGGCTCGTCGGACGAAGTAGGCTTGGCTGTCGAAGGGTTCTGGTGGCGAGGTCGGTCGCAGGGAGCCTGGGGAAGCGGTGCCGCTGGCGGCGTTACCGGGGTGGCTAGCGGCGTTACTCGACGGGTCGGAGGTGATGGATTCGGCAGGCGGCGGTGGCGGGGTCACTGGGGTGTAGGCTCCGCCGGGTTGCAGCTCGAAGGCGTAGTCATCTTTGAGCATCGCGGGCAGAATCTCTCCGATGATCTCCTTGCGCTGGGATTCTCCAAGGACCGGGAAGACACACTCGATGCGGCGGAAGAAGTTACGGTGCATCCAGTCCGCGCTGCCGAGGTAGAGGAGCGGTTGGTGGCCGTGGTTTTCGAAGTAGTAGATGCGGGAGTGCTCGAGGAAGCGTCCGACCACGGAGATGACGCGGATGTTTTCACTGAGGCCGGGGACGCCAGGCACCAGGGCGCAGATGCCGCGCACGATGAGGTCGATCTTCACCCCGGCCCGTGAGGCGCGGTAGAGGTTATCGATGGTTTCTTTTTCGATGAGGCTGTTACACTTGGCGATGATCCGGGCAGGGTGCCCGGCGGCAGCGTTGCGGGCCTCCGCCAGAATCAGGGCCTGCATCTGGCGGTGGAGGTTAAAGGGGGCAATCAGCAGCAGGTCAAAGCGCGGATTCCGGGAAAAGCCGGTGAGGGTGTTGAACAGCGAAGCGACCTCTGCAGTGAGTTCCCGTCGGGCGGTAAAGAGGGAGAGGTCGGTGTAGAGCCGGGCGGTGCTGGGGTTGTAGTTGCCGGTTCCGAGGTGGCAGTAGCGGCGGAGGCCATCGCCCTCCCGTCGGACGATCAGGGTGCATTTACAGTGGGTCTTGAGACCGACAATCCCGTAAACGACGTGCACGCCGACGCTTTCCAGCTCGTTGGCCCAGTGAATGTTGTTTTCCTCGTCGGCCCGCGCTTTCAGTTCAACGAGTGCGGTGACTTGCTTGCCGTTTTCGCAGGCTTCCTTGAGCGCGCCGACGATCGGGGAGTTGTCACTGGTGCGGTAGAGGGTCAGCTTGATCGCGAAGACCTGGGGATCACGGGCGGCTTGGCGTAGCAGCTCGACCACGGGGGAAAAGCTGTCGTAGGGGTGGTGCAGGAGGTAGTCGTCTTGCCGGAGGGCGGCAAAGTAGTCGCGTTCTTTGGACAAAGCGGCCGGGGTATGCTGCACCAGAGGCGCGTCGCGCAGGGCGGGAAGTTCCAGCATCCCGTAGAGGCTCATCAGACGGAGGAGGTTGATGGGGCCGCGCACCTTGTAAACGTGGGAAGCGTCGAAGTTGAGGCGGCGGAGGAGGTCGGCGAGGGCCGCGTCGTCCACGCCAGCTTCGATTTCGAGGCGCACCGGTGCTCCCTTGCGCCGCTTGGCCAGCTCGGCCTGGATAGTTTTGAGGAGGTTTTCGACCTCCTCTTCGTCGATGTAGAGGTCGGAGTTGCGCGTGATGCGGAAGGCCCAGGCTCCCTTGAGGCGGTAGCCGAGAAACATCGAGTCGTCGAAGATTTTGATGAGGTCGCTGAGCCAGAGGTAGGTGCGGTTGGGGCGTCCAGGGATTTCCACTTCCACCAGGCGCGGCAGGATGCGGGGGACGGGGATCACGGCCAGGCGCGGCTCCGGTTCAGCGGTGTCCGGGTCTTCGAGCAGCACCAGGAGGTAGAGTCCTTTATTGAGGAGTTGCGGGAACGGGTGGGCGGGGTCGATGCCCATCGGGGTCAGCACGGGGAAGACGTGGTCGGCAAAGTAGTTGCGCACCCACGCCATCTGGGCCTCATCCAGCTCTTCCGCCGTCCGGAAAAGCACCCCGGCGGCCTCTAGGGCGGGCTCGACTTCCTGGCTCCAGCACTGATACTGATCCTCGACGAGGGACTCCACGATGTCGTGAATCCGGCGCAGCTGCTCTTTGGGGCCGAGGCCGTCGATGGAGGCGTCGGCGTAGCCTTGTTCGACTTGCTGAATGAGGCCCGCGACGCGGATTTCAAAGAACTCATCGAGGTTACTGCTGACGATGCTGAGGAACTTCATCCGTTCAAGCAGCGGCAGTCGGCGGGAGCGGGCCAGGTCGAGGACGCGCCGGTTGAAGGCCAGCCAGCTCAGTTCACGGTTGAAATAGGCGACCTTGGGGAGGTGTAGGTAGGCTTCTGGCGGATTTCCGGAGTCAGCAACCGAGCCCGACCCTGACAGCTCGGCGGGTTGCGTGTCCTGAGTGGGTTGGGAGCCCTCGGCGGGAAGGGCACCGTCAACTGGCCCGGTCGCCGGGGTAACGACGCTTTCAGTCGCGGAGATGGTCGGCGCGGGCGGGGCATCGTCAGGTTGGAAGCGTTGGGCGGCAGTAGTCATGGCAGGCAGGCTGAATTGGTCTTGGCAGGCAGGGTAGCTCGGTCTTGAAGAGGAGAAGGTGGGAAGCGGGAGTGCTGAAGCGGGAAACGAGAGGGGAAAAAGGAACAGGGGGAAGGGGTTGCGAGCGGAAGGGCCGTAGTTGGGTGAGTTACTCGTCGCGGGTCACCGAAGGACTACGGTCGGGGAGCGGTCTGGCGACGGAGGAGGGTGTCGAGGATCCAGGAGCGCATTTCACTGCCGGGAAAGACGACCTCATCGCCCCGCCCAGGTTGGCCCCAGAGTATCTCCAACGTCAGGGCGTGGCCGTGCTGGTAGGGCGTGGGGCGCAGGATGGCGGTGGTTTCCAGCTCAAAGTTGCGGGTATAGATCGACCGGTTCAGCAGGATGCGGCGGGAGTCGAGATAGGCAACGACCCAGCCGCCGGAGGGGTTGAGGTGGACAACCTCACCGATCGGCAGGTTACGGCTGGGCAGGACGGCACCATCTTGGCTGGTCGCGGGCGTGTCGGTCGTCAGGACGCCTTGCCGGAGGGCGGGCCTTTGGATATTTCCGCGCTCCGGGGGCGCAACCCATTGAAGACTTGGGCTCAGTCCGGGAAGCGGTGCTTGGCCGGTCGCGTCTTCAGTCGTGACTACTGGAGGTGAAGGCACCTCAGGAGGCGGCGTATCGCCTGGCGGAGCCACCTCGGGGCGGCGGGGCGGCATCGCCGGGGTCGCGGGCGGAGGTAGCGCGGGTGCCGGGGCACTGGAAGCGGCGGAGGCTTCCGTCTCTTCGACCGCGATCACGCCGTCTCCCCGCACGGTGATGGTCGCCCGCCCCCTCCGGACGGCTGGAGCGTTCTTGGAATCGGAAGTATTTTCTGCCGTCGCAAAAAGGGGTGGGCTTAGGGTCAGGCCGACCGCGAGGAGCGCCGACAACCCAGGCCACCGCAGGGTCATCCCGGTGGTCTCTGGCTTGCCGGCGTTGGGTC
>DAIQNO010000291.1:0-3429 GCA_036788355.1 Opitutales bacterium
TCCAGCCGGGGGCTCCACCAGTGATGATACTGTCGCTGCATGGCCTTAGAGATGACAGTTGGTCGGTAATCGTGGCAACGCGGGAGGGGGTTGGTAGAGCCGGTCGCCGGCGTTGGGAGGGGAGGACGAAGCGGGGCCGTCGAGCGGAAGCTCCCCTCCAAAGGTTGCAAAGAAGTCGTTTCGGCAAGGCAAAATCCCCGCTTCGTTGTGACAACTTGGTGACAAGGCGCGGCGCCGGTGCCCCACAACCCGAAATTGGCTGGTCAGGCCGCACGGCCTCGCCGCAGCCGCCGGGAGAATGCGAGCGGGCTCTCGGCTGGCGCGGGCCTCGGAGGTCGGCCATTATGGTCCAGACTTCGGCGTCTCGACGTCAACGGCCCGGAGGAGGTCACCGACGGTGCGATGGCGTTCCAAGGGGTGGCGCAGCGGCACGTCCGCCCGCAGGAGGTAGCGGTTGCGGCGCCCCTCTCGCTGGCGCACGAGGACGCCGGCGGCCTCGAGGTCCGCGACGATTTTCTGCACCGCCCGCTCCGTTATGCCAACCTCAGTGGCAATATCCCGCAGTCGTGCCCCCGGCTGGCGTGCCAGGCTGACCAGGACGTGGGCATGGTTGCTGAGGAAGGTCCACCGCGCCGGGATCACCGCCGCCCCTTCCGATTGCTTCGCCGCCTCGCTCGCCCGTTCAGCGTCCATGCTTTCCTCGTCCATCCTTAACCCCGCTGGCAAGGTGCTCCCCGCTTTCCTTGGCTAAAGTGGCACCCGATGCCTCGACACTATGGGGCCGGGGGCGCGGTTGGCCATCGCGAACTCTCCCGTCGGTCATGGAAAAACGGCGAAAGAACCTCCGCTGGTCGTAGTGAGGGCAGCCGCATCGGTGGAAGCCCGGAGTGTTTTTAGGGATTTTGTGGGTGGCCGTGATATTTTGGTTGTGGGGCCGGGTTTTTTGGCTACGGTCAGGGGATGATTTCTGAGTTTCAGGTCGCCCATTCCCAGCCGACAGTGCGTGGGCTGCACGCCTTGGCCGCCTCCGAGCGGCCCCAAGAGCGCCTGGCCCGCTGCGGGGCGGCGGTCCTCTCCGACGCAGAGCTGCTGGCGATGTTGCTGCGCAGCGGTAGTAAAGAGCGCGACGTCTTGACGGTGGCCCAGGATCTGCTCCGGGAGGCGGGCTCCCTGGCGGGGTTGCTGCGGTGGTCGGCGGAGGACTTTCGCCGCCAACACGGCGTCGGCGAGGTCAAGGCCCTCCAGCTTTTGGCCGTGATCGAGATGGCCCGGCGGATTTTGGCGACGGCCCCCGCGTCGGAGCCAGTCTTCAATGAGGCGGCGGCGGCCTACCGTTTCCTATACCCGCACCTGGTCGGCCTGGAGCGAGAGTCTTTCGTCGTGCTGTGCCTCAACCGGAAGAATCGCCTGTTGAAGTTTGAAGTGCTCACGCGGGGGACGGGCTCCGCCGCCCTGGTGCACCCGGCGGAGTTTTTTCGCCCAGCGATCCGTGCCGGGGCGACCGCCGTCATTGCGGCCCATAACCACCCCAGCGGCGACCCTAAGCCCAGCGCGGCCGACCATCAGGTGACCCAGCAGCTCCGGGCGGCGGCCAAGGTGCTCGACATCGGCCTGCTGGATCACGTGATCGTCGGGGAGCCCGGTAAGGATCCCCTCGGTCGGGGCTATTTCAGCTTTGGCGAGGAACTCGGTTGGTAGCCACCGGCAGCAACTTCGCGGTCGAGAGGCCAGGTCGCCATGGGGCTCACCACCACGGGTTCCATTTTAGCCGGTAGCCGCTGACCTCCTTAATCGCCAGCTGACCTCCGTAATCGCCGGTAGGGGAGATGGGGGTCGGCTGGTAGGGAAAAGCGGGACTTCCCGAAGGGCTGTTCAGAGCCTCAGGCGTTTCTCAAGGTGCGCCTTAGGGTGACACCGATCAGCAAAAACCTTTCATTATCAGCAATTTAGAGCGATAATCCGGTTATGCCCTCGGATCGCCCAGACTTCTCTCGCCTCAATAACCCCGCCTACTTTGACGGCGACACCACCTTAGGCTCCATCTTTCCGACGGAGCCCACCCGCCGCCCGCGGGGCCTGATCGCCCATCCGCCGGGGCGGACTGGAGTGCTGGCTCCGCTGCGGAGCATCTGGGGCGGACGCCGATAAGCCGGGGAAGGTCCGCGATGAACGCGACGCCAGTCGGTGAGGGAAAAAGTCCCCACCGGTAGCCCCCCATCGGCGTTGGGGCTTTGACTTTACCGGACGGAAAGCCTGTCATTGCTGGATGCACGCCTCGCCACCGAGACCCTTTTCCCGACGCTACGCCTCCATCAAAAAAACGTCCGTCCGCCTCAGTCCCCGCTGCCTCGCCGTCCTGGCCACGGGGCTACTGGGGCTCGGCTATCCGATCAGGGCCCTGGGTCAGGTCGTTGAAGTCATCCCACCCGCCACCCAGGGCGTCGGCGTGGTGCCCGGTGACGCCCCTCAAGCGCCGGGGGCTTCGTCTGAGCTTTTCCCGGAGGCGACGATCGGGGGAGAGGGGTCCGTCACCCCTCCCTCAGGCATCGAGCCATCAATACCTTCCGGCGACGTCGCCCGGGGTTTCACGAGGCTGCTGAATAGCGTGGTGCGCCTCGACGTCTGGGAAACCACTTTCGATGGCGGCAACCGCCGCACGCGCCGGGGCGTCGGCTCCGGCGTGATCGTCAGCCCTGCCGGGCAGATCCTCACCAACGCGCACGTCGTGAATCCCTACGCCGAGCGGATTCGCGTGACCCTGAACAGCCTGGAGACGGTGCCGGCGGACTTTGTCGGCTGGGATCACTGGACGGATCTGGCCGTCCTCCAACTACGGATGGAGGACATCGCCAAGCGGGGCCTCCATTTTGACCATGCCGAGTTTGGCGCCTCTGACGCCCTCCAGCCGGGCGAGGTGGTGCTGGCCGTCGGCACCCCCAACGGCCTGACCCGCACCGTCACGCGAGGCATCATTTCCAACACCGACCGGTTTTTCCAAGGTCGCCAGGTTTCCGGCGGCTATGAGACCGGGGATTTTAACACCTGGCTCCAGACGGACGCCGCCATCAACCCCGGCAATAGCGGTGGGCCCCTGGTGCGCCCGGATGGGCGCGTGATTGGCATCAACACCCGCGCTTACCTCGGCTCCAACAACCTTGCCTTTGCGGTGCCGGGATCCGTCGCTCAGCAGGTGCTCGCGGCGCTCGTCGAGCACGGGCAGGTCACCCGCAGCTACCTCGGGCTGCGCCCGGCACCGCTGCAAGACCTGGAAGACTTCTTTCAACTGGCCTCCAACCAGGGGATGCTGATCCAGAGCGTCGACCCTGGCTCTCCCGCTGAAGCGGCCGGAATCCTCGCGGGGGACATTGTCCTGGCGGTGGATGGCCAGCCGGTCGATGGCCGCTTTCCCGAGCAGCTCCCGCCGATCCT
>DAIQNO010000292.1:0-3428 GCA_036788355.1 Opitutales bacterium
GGGCTTTGTTCGGGGGTTGCCGTGATTGGGGCCATTGGTTTGGGGGCGTCCTACATCATTTTGCGGAACTCTGGGGACTTTTTGGTTCCATTGGCGCTAGTCGGGGCTTGTCTGGCGTTTTTGCGATACAATTTTCACCCGGCGAAGATCTTTTTGGGGGACACCGGCAGCATGTTTCTGGGCTTTGCACTCGCCGCTTTTGCGCTGGAGACGACGACCAAGAGCACCTTTGCGGTGTCTATCGGGATGGCTGTTTTAGCCGCTGGGGTGCCCCTTTTTGACACGATTCTGGCGATTTGGCGTCGTTCGGTGAGGAAGGTCTTGGCTGGCGGCGATGCAGGCAATGTGATGGGTGCTGATAAGGATCACTTACACCACCGTTTGCTGGCCTCGGGAATGTCTACTCGGCGGACGGCCTTGGCTTTATATGCGGGCGCAGCGGCCTTAGTAGCGCTCGGGCTACTGTCGATCGTCTTTACGCGGCAGGCCCTGGGAATCTACCTGGTGGGTTTTGTGGCGGTGATTTACGTGATCGTGAGGCACGTGGCCCATATTGAGTTGTGGGATACGAGCGTGGCGGTAACGCGGGGTCTGAGCCAGCGCGGTCAGCACCATTTTTCGGCACTTTGGTATGCTTTCTATGATCTCGTGGCAATGAGTCTAGCCTTGGGGCTTTCGCTGTATTTAATCCCGGATGAGGCTTTTGAGCAGACGATGGGGACTCGAGAACTGTGGTTGCGAGCGCTGCCGTTTTGGGTGGTTCCGATGTTTCTGTCGCTGTTTTTCTCCCGTTCTTACGATCGAGTGTGGTCGCGAGCGGGAGCGGTGGACTTCTTAATTTTGCAGGCAGCGGTCGTCGTTGGGACCATTTTGAGTCTGAGTCTCGCGATTTTTGTCGGCGATCAGTCGTCGCACTTGATTCCGCGGGCATTGTTGTTCGGCAGCTTCTGTTTTGGGTCGATTTTGTTGGCGAGGTCGGGGTCGCAGATTTTTCGGGTGGTCTTGAGCAGCTTGGTGAACTTTGGGAAGCGGCATTCGAGTCACTGGCGCAATGTCCTCATTTATGGGGCTTCGGAGCGCAGCTTGTTGTTGTTGCGTGAGATTGAGGATCACCATGTGATGGGCCCTGGGGAATTGCGGGTGGTTGGATTTCTGGATGATGACCCTTCGTTGCGGAAAAGGCTGGTCAAGGGTCACCAGGTTTTTGGCGGTTTTGCGGACTTGCCCAAGGCTTTGGTGGATCACGCGGTGGAGGAGGTCATCGTGTGCTGCGATTTATCGCCGACGATCCTGACGGAGCTGGCGGCGTTGACGAGCGAGAGTGGAGTGGCCTTGTCCGAGTGGTCGGCCCAGCGTCGGGCACTGGATGCCAGTGTTTTACTGGCCAGTGGCGCAGCGGACAGTCTGGGCGCCGAAACGGTCTCGGTTGGTTAATCTGAGGGTTGGCATGGCGTGAAACGGCTTTTTGATCTAGTCGTCGGTGGAGCAGTATTGGTGGCATTATTGCCGCTGATGGGGGTGCTTTTTCTGCTCGTGAGGTGGCGACTCGGGAGGCCGGCCTTGTTTCGCCAAGTTAGGGTCGGCCAGGGTGAGCGGTTGTTCGAGATGGTAAAGTTTCGGACGATGCGCGACGCTCTTGGCCTTGATGGGCTACCGCTACCAGATGGGCAGCGGTTGACACCGTTAGGGCGCTGGTTGCGGGCCACGAGTTTGGATGAGTTGCCGGAGCTTTGGCATGTCGTCCGGGGGGAGATGAGCTTGGTAGGGCCGCGTCCGCTGTTGCCGAGTTATCTGCCGTTGTATTCGGCACGTCAGCGGCTGCGCCACGAGGTGCGTCCGGGGATCACGGGTTGG
This sequence comes from Opitutales bacterium, assembly GCA_036788355.1. Lineage (GTDB taxonomy): Bacteria > Verrucomicrobiota > Verrucomicrobiia > Opitutales > Cerasicoccaceae > DAIQNO01. The sequence continues at coordinate 1,855 of DAIQNO010000292.1, forward strand.
GCGCAGATCAACGGGCGCAATGAGGCGAGTTGGCCGGATCGGCTGGAGCGGGATGTCTGGTATGTCGAGCACCAGAGTTTCGCGCTAGACCTGAAGATCCTCTGGTTGACCGTTTGGCGGGTGCTGCGGCGGGACGGCATTGCTGCCGGGGAAGGGGTGACGATGCTGCCGTTTACGGGTAATGAAGAGGCCCCACGGGAGGCGGCGGGTGAAAGGTGCTGAGGGTTTTTATCGCCTTGGCTGACGGGTTGTGCTCTGCATGGAGGTCAGGTCAGGAGACCGACTAACATGATGCCGCCGTTACGAGTTTTTTTATCGCCTCCAGATATGACTTCGGTCGAAAAGGCCGCTCTGGATGTTGCTTTTGCGAGTAACTTTGTTGCTCCAGTCGGGCCGGCGTTGGATGCCTTTGAGCGGGGCCTGGAGGCGTATCTGGCTGGGCGGCAGGGGGGGGCGGGGGGGGCTGGGGTTCTCCATGCGACGCGCTCGGAGGTGCGGGTGGTGGCGCTTTCTTCGGGAACGGCGGGGCTGCATCTGGCGTGCCACCTGGCGGGGATCGGGCCTGGGGATGCGGTGGTGCTGCCGACGATGACCTTTGCGGCGACGGCGTTTGCGGTGGGTTACACGGGGGCGCAGGTGATTTTTGCGGACGTGACGCCCGAGACGTGGACTCTATGCCCGGCGGCGGCGCGGGAAGCAGTGCGGGTTGCGCGGGCCCTGGGGTTGCGGGTGCGGGCGTTGATGCCGGTCGATCTTTACGGTCAGTGTGCGGATTACGTTGCTCTGCGGGCACTGTGCCAGGAGGAGGGGCTGCTGATGATTCAAGATGCGGCGGAGGCCGTGGGGAGTCGCTTCGGGGCCGAGCCAGCGGGTTTACAGGGGGATTTTGGGGTGTTTTCGTTTAACGGAAACAAGCTGATGACCACAGGGGGCGGCGGGGCGTTGCTGCTGCGGGATGCGGCGCTGGCGGAGCGGGCACGGAAGGTGGCGCAGCAGGCGCGGGAACCAGGGGTCGCCTACCTGCACCAGGAGGTGGGGTTTAACTACCGACTATCGAACTTGTCGGCGGCGGTGGGCTGTGGGCAACTTCAGCGGCTGCCGGAGTTGCTGGCGAAGCGGGCGGCGGTGCGGGCGCGTTATGAAGCGGCGCTGGGCGGGTTGCCGGGGGTGAGTTTTAACCCTATCGGGGCCACGGGGGCCAGCAACTACTGGCTGACGTGTCTGGTGCTGGAGCCCGGAGTGGCCCCGGCGCCGGAGGTGCTGATGGGGGCACTGCGGGCGGCAGGGATCGAGTCGCGTCCGCTGTGGAAGCCGATGCACCAGCAGCCGGTTTTTGCAGGGGCGCCGATGGTGGGCGGGGCCGTGGCCGACCGGCTTTTCGCCACCGGGCTATGCCTGCCGAGTGGGTCTTCAATGACCCCGGAGATACAGGCGGAGGTCTGCGAGACCCTCGCGGCGCAGTGGTAGTCGGTGATGTCGAGTGAGGGTGATCCAATAAGGTAAGCAAAAAATGAATCGCCACCCCTCAAAAACTGCGCGAGAATGACACTCACATGATAAATGAAGACTTTCTA
>DAIQNO010000293.1:0-3428 GCA_036788355.1 Opitutales bacterium
CCCTCCTGGCGCCACTGGTTCGGCTCGGACGACCTGCAACGTGACCAACTGACCAGAGTGGCCGTCGGTGGCCTGGTTTCCCTAGCCGTTGGCTTAGTGGCCACGCTGGTGTCGCTGGTCATCGGCGTGACCTACGGTGCCGTCGCAGGCTACCTTGGCGGTCGGGTGGCGGATGGGATGATGCGGGCGGTTGATGTCCTCTACGCCCTCCCGTTCACCATCCTTGTCATTCTGATGATGACCCTTTTTGAGCGTAATTTCCTGCTCCTGTTCGTCGCGATTGGGCTGGTGGAATGGCTCACCATGGCGCGGATTGTCTACGGCCAAGTGCGCTCCTTGCGCCAGCAGGAGTTCATCGAAGCCGCCGTCGCGCTAGGGCTGCCGACTTGGCGGATCATCGCCCGGCACCTCCTGCCCAACGTCCTCGGGGTGGTGGTCGTTTACGCGACGCTGACGGTGCCGTCGGTGATCCTGCTGGAGAGCTTTCTCAGTTTCCTCGGGCTCGGTGTGCCACCGCCAACGCCCTCCTGGGGCGGACTCATCAAGCAAGGTGCCGACAATTTAACCATCTACCCGCACCTGTTGATCATCCCCGCCGTCTTCTTCTCCACGACCCTTTTCTGCCTCAACTTCCTCGGCGACGGCCTTCGCGACGCCCTCGACCCAAAATCCAGCCGAGACTAGGTCGGCTACTGGCCACTTCTCACACCGCGGGCCGCTGGAAGACTCTCCCGATCCGATTTCAGGGAGGTGCCTTGGGCGTGTCCAACCTCGGGAAAAGTCGGGGCGCTCGAGGTTGCCCACCAGAATCAGCAGCACTCCTGAAGGTCACCCTACTCCAATTCCGCGACAACTTGGATTTCGACCGCCGCATTCTTTGGCAGACCTGCCACCGTCACGGCGGCCCGGGCATGGCGGCCGGCTTCACCGAGGACTTCCACGAGGAAGTCCGAGGCCCCATTGATTACGGACGGGGCATCGGGAAAGCCCGCTGGCCCATTGACATAGCCCGACAGACTGACGATCTGCTTCACCTTGCGACCCGCCGCCGCTTCGTGCAAAACGGCCAGCGCGTTGAGCGCACAGGCACGAGCGGCGGCCTGGCCCTCGGCTACGGTGAGGTCGGCACCCACTTTGCCCTCGATCAGACCGGTTGGCGTCACACTGATCACCCCAGAAAGGTAAATCACGGAGCCCACTTGACGAAACGGCAGGTAATTACCCCCGGCGGCGGGCTTCGGCGGCAGATTGTGTCCCAGAGCGGCAAGACGGTCGGCGATGTCCATCATTCTTCCCCGAGGATGCCAAAAAATGCGGAAAAGTCCAGTCACAATCGGCGTCGTTCTGCCGGTCGCCCAGCCCGACCTCACTCAGATCCTGTCCCGCGTCTCAAGTTACCCCGTCGGCCCTCCAACCGAGCAGCCGAGGGCCCTAGACTGAGTAGCTGTTGGCCCTCGATTGAGCAGTTGGCGGGACTCGACTGAGCCGTGGCATGAAACTTGCTGCATTCTGATTTCTGGCTACCGACCACTGCTCATCATCCCTAAGTTAACCCACCGCTGAATGCCTTGAATCGGGGCTAAGGCCTGTCTAAACTTAATTTCGCAATAAAACGATCAAGAGCCCGTTGCGGCACGCCGGATGCTGCATTTTGTCCTTCTATGATTTCCCCGAACACCCTTAGTGCATTCATCAACATCGTCGGCCCGGAACAGATCGTTTCCGAGCCCGACGCTCTGCTCAAGCTCTCCCGCGATTACTACTGGTATTCACCGATCCTCAAGCAGCAGCTCGCGGATAAGTGCGCCGATGTGGTTGTCAAGGTTTCAACCTTGGCTCAGCTCACCGAGACCATTAAACTCTGCTTCCGCGAGGGGCTTCCGGTGGTCTTGCGCGGTGCCGCGACGGGCAACTACGGTCAGATCATTCCCATCCATGGCGGGGTCATGATCGACATCAACGGCATGGACGAAATCTTCGAACTTGGGCCGATTTTGCGCTGCCAGCCGGGCGTCAAGCTCCGCACCATCGAGGAAGAGGGCGTCAAAGTCGGCTGGGAGAACCGTTGCCTGCCCTCGACGTGGGTCAGTTGCACGGTTGGCGGCTTCATCTGCGGCGGCTCTGGTGGCATCGGGTCGATTTCCTACGGTGGCCTGGCGACCCCCGGCAACATCAAGTCGGTGACCCTGCTGACCGTCGAGGCCGAGCCTCAACTCATTAAACTGGAGGAGCCCGACTGCCTCACCGCCATCCACACCTACGGAACCAACGGCATCGTGGTGGAGCTGGAAATGCGCCTCGCCCCCGCCAAGACCTGGACGCAGGTCGTAGCGACCCATCCAAGCTGGGATCTCATGCTCGACTGGTGCTACCGACTTTCCGGCCATCGTGGCATCTTCAAGCGGCTGGTGACCCTCTGTGAGTGGCCGATCCCCGCCAGCTTCAAGGCCATCAAAAAATACCTGCCCGACGGGGACCAAGCCGCCCTCCTGATGATCGAGGAGAAGGACATGGGCACCTTCCGGGACTTCGCAGCGGCTGACGGCATCAAGATCACCCACGAGAGCCCCTTCACCTTCCCCCAAACCGCCACCTATCTGACCAACTTTACCTGGAATCACACCACCCTCTGGGTCTTGAAGTCAGATCCCACCGCGACCTACCTGCAATGCGGCTTCGAGGACAACTTCGCGGAGCAATTTAACCTCCTTCGCCAGCGTTTTCCAGGTCAGGTCGAGCAGCACCTGGAGTTTGTGATGAGCAACCCCAAAATGGGCGACGACACCGGGCAAGTTCGCGTCGGCGGCATCCCGATCGTCCGTTACCAAAGCGATGAGCAACTGCTGTCCATCATCGCCTACTGCGCGGAGATCGGGGTCTCAGTGGCCAATCCCCACACCTACGTTTTGGAGGAAGGCGGTCGGCACGCGGACATTGCCGCCAAGTATGCCCTGAAGGATCGCGTCGACCCCAAGGGACTCTTGAATCCTGGAAAGATGAAAGGCTACGCCAAGAACCCCTTCCTAGCCCACCCGGTCAGCGCATGAAACGTTTCGTCCCCACCGCCTACCTGGCCCCGGCCCTCGTGCTGGTCGCTATCTTGCTGGCCTGGTATTCTGGGGCGGGGGTCTGGGAAGCTGGGCTGCGCGGCGACGGCTTTGAGCCTGCCGCCGCCGAAGCTACCCGCCAAATCAGCCTACCACTGCCGCACGAGATCCTCTCGGGTGGCTGGAAAGCCCGTGAACTGCTCTGGCGGGGTGCCCTCATCACCATGCGGGCGGCGATTATCGGTTTCCTCCTCGCCGGCACCGTCGGCTACGCTCTAGCCCTCTTCCTGGTTTCGGCCCGCTGGATCAAGGACGGCTTTTACCCGTGGGTGCTGGTTTTTCAGATGACGCCGGTGGTCATCATCGCGCCGATCATCAACA
>DAIQNO010000294.1:0-3409 GCA_036788355.1 Opitutales bacterium
CGCCCACCCGCACCTCCTCGGGCAGCCTCATCCGCTCCGCCGAGCCTTGATTCGAGGCTTTGACCGGCAGCAAGACGCGAAAGCAAGTGCCCCGTCCATCCTCGGAGGTAAAGTCGATGTCCCCGCCTTGCAGGCGCGCCAACTGGCGGGAAATGGCCAGCCCCAGCCCCGTGCCCCCGTAGCGGCGACTGGTCGAGCCGTCAGCCTGTGCAAAGGAGGTAAACAGGAGCTGCTGCTTCTCAGACGGTATCCCGATGCCGGTGTCTTCAATCTCCATCACGAGTAGCCGGTTCTCCGCCGCGCCTTCCACGCGCAAACGGACCCAGATCAGGCCCTCGTGGGTAAACTTGATCGCGTTACTCAGGAGGTTTGTTAAAATCTGCCGAAAGCGATGTGGGTCGAGCCAAAGCCAGTCGGGGACGGTCGGATCGACGTCCAGCAGCAGTTCCAGGCCCTTACTCGCGGCTGGTTCCCCCAGCAGTTGCAGACAATCCGCCATCAGGTCTCGGATTGGGGTCTCATCCAGCACGATCTCCACCCGCCCGGCCTGGATTTTGGACAGGTCCAGCACGTCGTTGATAATGTTCAGCAGGGCATCCGCACTCCGCTGCACGGTATCGGTGTAGTGCCGCTGTTCCTCGTCGAGACCAGTCTCCCGCAGCAAGCTCAGCATCCCGACGATGCCGTTCATCGGGGTGCGGATTTCGTGGCTCATATTGGCCAAGAACTCCGACTTGATCTTGGCCGCTTCAAAAGCCTCGTCCCGAGCTTCGGCCAGATCGCGGTTGGCTGCTTCCAGCTTGCGGGCCAAGGTCTCCAGGGAGTCCTGCCGCGTTTTCAGCTCGAACTCGTTGATCTCTAGCCGCGTAATCTGTTCCTGCAGCAACCGACTCTGGAGCCGCACCAGCTCATCCACCGGGATCAGCCCGAGAAAATGCCCAGACGGATCCGTTAAGATCACGTCGTCGTAAAACCGATCTCGCGCCCGGCCAAAAACCTTCTCCAGCAGATCCCGCAACGGCACCCCGCCATCGAAAATCAAGGTGCTGGGGACCAGATAGTCACTGATCGGGCTCCGCTCGACTCCAGGGTGGCTTTGGGACTGCGCCATCAACATCGCCACCTGCTCCCGCGAGCACATCCCCAAAACATTGCCGCCCGACAAGACAGCCATAAACTTGTGATCGTGGTCTGCAAAGAAGCCGTGAACCTGCTCGAGCGTGGTCTTCGCCTGCACGCAGGATGCGTGTAATACCAGCGACTCCAGGCTCGTCTGCGAGGCACCGAGGGCGAACTCACGCTGAAAAAGGTCATCCATGCGGCTTGAGCGGTCGCCTCAATCGAATCCGGTTGCACGGAAACTAGGTCTACCGAAAGCCCAAGGAAAGCAAAAACCAGTGCTCCGGTGGTCTTTAGGCGTCGCCCTCTAGTGTCCTGGTTTCTGCCCCCCTTTTTAGCGTCCGGTCCCGCAGAAAAAGCCGCTCCCATCCCTCCCACGGCCCCTATTCCAGAGCCCTGGCGGCCTCGGCATCCAAGAGCCAGGTCGTCCGATCCGCGTGCCGAGCCAGAATCTGCGCCGGTCGGGCCGAAAGGTCGATGGGCTCCTGCAACACCGCTCGCAGGGCCTTCACCTTTGACGCGCCCGTCACCAGCACGATGATCTCTGGGCACTTGGCCAAGCCCGTCGGCGTCACCGTGAGGCGCCACCCCCGGCCCGGCCATTCCGTCGCCGCAAAGTCTGCTCCGCCATCATCCCATAGCAACGGACACCCCGGAAACAGCGACGCCGTGTGGGTATCCTCACCCAGGCCAAGGGTGCAGAGGTCGTAGAGCGGCTGTCGTGGGCCCTCGCGACCCGTCAGTCGGTCCCAAGCCTCTGCGTAAGCCTCCGCCGCTGCATCGGGGCTCAAGTCCGTCGGCCAACGCAACACTCCAGAGTCCGGAATCCCGAGGCCACCGAGCCAGTCCCGCCAAGCGACACCAAAATTACTCGCCTGATCCGCCATCGGCACCATCCGCTCATCGCTGACAGTCCAGATCAGCCGACGCAGGCCGTGCGGATCGGCGGCGTCAGCCCCCTGCCCCCCCTGCTGGCTGACCCACCGGTAGAATGCCTTAGGCGTGGAGCCCCCAGTCAAGGCCACGCTCGCGAGGCGCCGACCCGCAGGGGCGGACGGTCTTCCCCCCAACCCACCTGCCCTCTCCGCAACGGGCGCGTCGACTACTTCGGCAACCGGCGCGGCGCCACGACCAGCGACCGTCAAGTCGGCACCCTTAGCGACCGCCACTAAACGCTGGTAGTAGCTGGTGAAAAGCGCCTCTGGGGACGGGTGACACTCAAACGTGCCGAAAGGAGTGTGACAAATTTGGGCCATCGGGGATCAATCTGCCGAAATCCCCAACATCTCAAAAAACGGCTTCGGCGAAACCTCACGCCCCAGAAATCGCCGAATCGACTCGTTCACATCGCGGATGTCTCCTACGGCGAAAATTTCATCGCGCAGCCGCAGCCCCACGGTCGTATCCAGGAACCCACCTGGAGCCTTCCGGAAGACGCTGGCCATATCGGCTGCGATAACCTCGCTCCACATGTAACCATAATAACCCGCGTCGTAACCCATCAGGTGGCCAAAACCCGCCATGAAGGCACTTTCAAAGCCCGGATCCATCACGTATTCCCGCCACGCCGCCAATTCCACCGCTGACACATCCGGCGGGCTTTCCAGCGGAAAAGCCCCGTGCAAGTTGAGGTCCATCATCGCGAAAGCAATCTGCCGGCGATAGTGATTGGCGACCGAAGACTTCTCCGCCGCCACCAACCGCTCTAGGTCCTCCGCCGGGAGCTTCTCAGCGGGGTTCTGCCAATCTGCCGCAAAGCGATCCAGAATGGTCTTATCCTCTAGCCAATACTCCAACATCTGCGAAGGAGCCTCGACAAAATCCCTCGGCACACTCGTGCCCGCGAAAGCCTGGTGCTGGGCCCGCGTCAACTGCTGGTGCAACAGGTGCCCGAACTCGTGGAACAACGTTACAACCTCGTCATAGGCCAACAAGGACGGCGTTCCCTCCGTCGGCGGCGGGAAATTACACACCAGAGCCGTCACCGGACGCCGATACTGGCCGTCGAGCTGGGCGTAGCCCTCCACCGGCCCAAAGCAGGCAAAGTGGTTATACTTCCCCTCTCGCGGGTGCATATCGAGGTAAAACAACCCATAGACGCGCCCATCAGAGGCGTCGCTGATCACGTAAGGGGTCACCGACGGCTCCCAGACCGCGACCCCACTGACCGGCGTGATCCGCAAGTCAAACAGGTGCTCATAGATCGAGAACATCCCTTCCAAGGACGCGCCGTAGGGGAAAAACCGCCGCAGGGCCTCCGTGTCCACCGCGTAACGCTGCTTCTTGAGCT
>DAIQNO010000295.1:0-3398 GCA_036788355.1 Opitutales bacterium
AAGCAACAAGCTATCTAAGCTATTTCGTTATCTAAACGTTAAAATTATTTTAAATATTTTCCTTGAAACGTTTTATGTTCGAAGTTGTTGCAGTTGCTAGTATTGAGCCAGGCGGGCATTACACTACACAGATGAGAAGTAATTCCGACGAATTTGAAAGCGGCACAATTTTTCAGGATTGGGTCTGGGAAATGGCTGAGGAAATCGGATTTATGGCAGACAAGGAACGTATCTTGAAGCAAGAGAAAATTTCTCCGATTGAGGACCTGTTCAAGGTTGGAACTGCTAGTTTTTGTTTCGGGGAGGAGTTCTGTCATTGTATAGTAACGTTTGTCATTAGAACTAGTGCACCTCCTGAATGGGGTCAGTAGTATCAGAGTGAAACAAGAGGTTTTTTGATTTTTTCTTTCGTGCCGAGATGAGGGTGTCCGGGTGCGTGCCAGATCGAAGGCTTCGATTTGGCCGCTTGGTTTCTGGACCCTTTTCGCGTGGTCTGGCGGGGACGGGAGGTGGAGGCGGGCGACTTCGGTGGCGACCACCGGTGACCGGTCCTGCGTGGATCCGGTCTTCACCCCCTTTGCCTGGCGGACTGGTGTGACGAGCCCTCGACGCGGGCGTCGGGGCGGAGTATCTTGGTGCCATGGTCCGGCCCGGGAGTTGGAGTATCCTCCGCGGGTCGGATCGGGGGCGACCGGTGTGGTTGGCTTACTGACCCAAGCCGTCGCGTGACAGCGCGGCATCCTCGAATGAGCCATCCGGTCGCCCCGTCTCCGTTTTCTCGTCGCGCCGCCAGCCCGCGCGGGCGGGGCCGCGGGTTGGTGGGAAAGCTGCTTCCCCCGTCAACTACGAGGGTCGTAGTGGCAGGTGGATGCCTTGGGTTTCCATCACGACGCGCCGCCAGAAGCCGAGCGGGTAATCTTCGTTGGCGATGAGGTCGAACCCGCCGGGGATACTCCGCCATTTGCGCTGGAGGACGGTCCAGGTGGCCTGCGCGGCGGCGGCGAGTTCCGCCGGGCTGGCGTCGCGACCGCGGCCTTGGGGCGCAAGGTAGGGGATCTCGTGGAGGACGAGGGTGCGCAGGAGCCGGAGGTAACGGCGCGCGCCAGCGAAGATCCCGTGCTTGCCTTCGGAGTTCCAGCGGGTGATGCGATCCTTGAGTTCGGGCGGGCCGTAGAGGTGGATCTTTTGCGCGCTCTGAACGGTCCAGTCCTTGAGGATGCGGTTGCAGCGGGGGCTGGCGTGGCCTTGGACGGCGGGCGAGTCGGGGCCGCCGCTCTGGAAGGTCTTGGGGACGATGCCGGCGTATCCGCAGAGGGAGTCGAGCGAGGCCAGGCGCTTGGGATCACCAAGCTCGCCGGCGATGCCGGCGGCAAGTACGAAGCCGATGCCGGGGATGCTCGTGAGCATGGCATAGGGCGTGGTGGCGAGTGTGAGGGCGGCTTCGGTGCGGAGCTCCAGCGCGTTGCGGTGGAGGCAGCGGTAAAGGTCGACCGTGGCGGCAAGGGTGCGCTGGAGGGTGTTTACGCGATGGGCTGCGGGCGGCAGCGCCTCGCGGGCTAGCGCGATGATCTTTGCCGCCGTTTCCTCCGGCTGGTGCGCGTGGTTGCGGCGCAGCAGCGCGGCGAGCGAGGACTGTCTGCGACGGGCGATTTCCGGCGCGCTGAAGCGTTCGGACATGAGTTCGAGGGAAGCTTCGCCGAATGCGGTGAGGCCGCTTTTGGAGTCACACAGGAAGCCGGGGAAAAGCTGGTCGGCAAGCGCGTGGAGGCGGTTGGAGGCGGCGGTCTGCTGGCGGACGAGGTTGCGACGGCAGCGGTTGATCTCGCGGAGGTGATGATAGACGGGGGCGGCCGCGGTGGACTCCCCGGTGACGCGCGCGCGCCGGGCGAGGAGTGTTTTGGCAACGCCGAGGAGGTCGAGGTTGTCGGTGCTGGCGAGCAGGTTCTCGCGGCTTTCCTTGGCCTCATACGCGTTGACCCGGACGACGAGGTAACCTTTGTCGCGAAGGGCGGCGGTAAAGTTCGCGACATAAGCGGCCTCGTCCTCGCCGCCGAGATAGATGCAGTCTTTGGTGATCTTGCGACGGCGCGCGGTGGCGGCGATCTGCTCGATGAGATAGGCGACTCCAGCCGTGGTGTTCTCGACCGGGAAGGCGGCCTTGAGGATGTCGCCGTTACCGTCGCAGATCAGGGCGACGTGCTTGGTTTTTGCATAGTCCAAGGCAACGCAGAGGACGTTTCGGGAGCAGCCCGCCCGCTCGAAAAGAGCGCGGACGAGGACGTTCTGGTTGCGGTAGATCGATGAGGAGCGCGAGGATGTTTTCATGGCACCGCGAAGATGCCGTTAGAAGCAGCTTCGGAACATCCGCCGAAGCAGTCAGGCGAGGCCAAGCCCTACGGGCTCGCCCGCCTGCTTCGGACGAAAGGGAAATGGTACCAGTCCTCACGGATTAACATACCCGCCAGGCGTTTCACCTCGGCGGCAAGACCTCGGTCGCTTCTACAGAGCGCCACCAGTCGGCTCACGCTCCCCGGATGACCCATCGCCAGCTTCCCGGCGATCCAGTCGTTCGAGACCGAGGTGTGAGCCCGCAGCAATGTCGCCAGCATGACCTTCCGCGGATCACTCTTCTTCAGCCCCACCAGTCCCTTCCGGTCCCCCGGTAATCCCAGTTCGCGGATGCCCTCGGCCAGCAATCGACCGGCTTCCTTCTCCCCACGGTCCCGCGCCGGCCCCTCTCCCCGGGCAGCACCTCCGCTCCGCGTCCTCGCCACCGGCTTCTCCAACAGCTTCAGCAGGCGGTCCTTGAAACTCTCCTTTCCGAGATACCAGCCGCGTTTCAAGGCCATGGTCGCCTCGGCGTCGATCGCGCCCCCGTCGTTGGCGGCCCGCGCTTCCAGCCACGCCACGTAGGCGCGACGCCCGCGACCGTCACGGGCCAATTCGAAGGCCCGCAGCACCCGGTCGAAAACCAGCCACTCGGGACCGCGGCCCTTGTCGTACGCGCCAAGACTGCCCCAGGAGTAGCCGATCAACGGCCCCCGCTTGCCGCCCGCCAGCCCGGCCCGCGCGGGGTTGAGGTGGATGTAGTCGGCCACGATCCGGAAATAGTAGGGATCCGAATCGCTCCCGCTCACCGGCACCGACTTGTAGCGCCCCTGGAAGACATGCCCGCGCCGCCGCCGCGCCCGGTTCCATCCCTGGCTGAAGGTGCCGAGCAACCACTTCATCCCCGTCACCAGATTCGCCTGCGGGGTTTCCAGCAGCAGATGGAAGTGGTTCGACATCAGCACCCAGGCATGGATCCGCCAGCCGTGACTCTCGCACACCTCACCGAGGCGGGAAAGGAAGGCCTTCCGGTCGTCGTCGGTCTCGAAGACCGCGTCCCCACCGTCCCC
>DAIQNO010000296.1:0-3376 GCA_036788355.1 Opitutales bacterium
GAAGCGATTCCATGGAGACGCCTGAAGACTTGTTTGGCCTGGTTCTGGCCGGGGGCCGCAGCCGTCGGATGGGGCGAGACTTAGCCACGCTGATTTATCGAGGGCAACTCCAGGTCGATCGGATGGTGCGGATGCTGCGGCGTCGGTGCCAGAAGGTGCTGGTTTCGGTGCGGGAAGAGCAGGACAACCCGACGACCGATCGGGCGCCGCTGGTGGTGGATCGCTTCGGCGAGATTGGGCCTTTTGGGGGGATTTTATCGGCCTTTTATCACCATCGCGACCGGAGCTTTTTCGTGGCCTCGTGCTCAATGCCCTTCATTTCGCTGGAGTTGATCAACGAGCTACTGGCGGCCCGCGATCCGTCTTTTATGGCAACTTTGGCGACCCGCGCTGACGGTTCAGTGGTGCCGACCCTGGGCATCTACGAGAACGCCCATAAGCACCTCCTCCTCGCCGAGGCGAAGGCGGGACAGCGTGACCTGGAGGCGATCGTGGCGAAGTATCCCATCAAGCGGGTGGTGGTGAGTGACTTGGCGCAGTTGGACGAGGTAGTGACCAGTGATGCCTACTACGAGGCCCAGAAGCGGATTATCGGGGTATGAGCGGCGGACTGGGACACGGTGAGGGTCAGCCGCCGTGGCGATGGTGGCGCGGATTTTTTCGAGGTTCCTCCAGCGCAGAGTCGATCCGCTACGCGGACTTTGGGCGGCCAGAGTTGCTCACGGTGCTGGCTGTGATGGCCCTGACGATGCTCTTGGCCTGGGTGACGCCGGTGGATACCTCGGCGGCCCGGTGGTTCTACGCTGGGCCAGGGGTCTCCGAGCCGTGGCCGTGGGGAGGGCACCCGATTGCGCGTTTTTTCTACTATTGCGCCCCGATTCTGGCCGGCGGCCTGGGGATCGGTTCCCTCCTCGGGATGGCCTGGGCCCGCTGGGGGCGGTGGGAAAGCAGCCCTGGAGCTTCTGGCCTGGAAGCGGGTGCCCCCGGACGGGACACCCCGACCAGCGGGAAGCACCGTCGCCAGCGGCTGCGCTTGGCAGCCACCTACGGCTTTCTGGTGCTGCTGCTGGGGCCGGGATTGGTGGTCAACGCGTTGCTGAAGGACTACTCCGGGCGTCCTCGGCCCCGCCAGACGACGGAGTTTAGCGGCCCTTATGCGTTTCGCCGCCCGCTTGAATTGGGCCAAGTAGCCGCTGGAAAGTCGTTTCCAGCGGGTCACGCGAGCGTGGGCTTTGCCTACGTCTGCGGCTACTTTTGGTGGCGTCGTCGGCGCCCCCGACTGGCGGTGGGCGTGCTCTGCGGGGCATTGTTTCTGGGGACGGCGATGGGCGTCTGCCGGATGGCGGCCGGGGCGCATTTCCTTAGCGATGTGGTGATGGCCGGTGCGTTGACTTTTCTGGTGGCCCATCTGCTCTATTTCCACCTGCTGAAGGTGCCGCAACGGGAGGTTCTCGCGACGTTGGCCCTTGGCGACGCCCCGGATGTCGCCCCTCGGCTGCAACGGCGACCTTGGGAGGTCGCGGGATTGGCGATGGGGGGCGCGGTGGTTGGCGGCGTCCTGCTGCTGGCCTACCCCTACCACGCCCGTTTTGAGAGCGGGTGGCCCGCCATCGCAGAACCGGGACCGTTATCCGTCGCTGGCGTGGCCGGGGAAGGCAGTGCGGCGGCAACGGTGGGCCTTTCGGTGCAGGTTGATCGCGGCCAGGTGACGCTTGATTTTACCGAACCACAGCGCCACCTGGAAGTGCTGGGTGAAATCCACGGCTTTGGGCTGCCCAAAAAGACGGTCGAGCGGCAGTTTTCCAACGAAATGGTCTCCGACGGGGCGGGTGGGTCGCGGCGGTGGTATCGCTACCAGCACCGCACGCGGGGGGTCTTTACGGAGTTGGAGGGCGGCGTGACTTTCTGGCTGGCGGCGGATCGTCTCGCCGCCTTGCGCGTGGAAGCTCCCGATAGCCACCTTTTTGTGCGACTGCCCGACGGCTTTGCGGTTCCGCCCGAGTGGGCTCTCGAAGCGGCTACGGTTACGGTGAGTTTTCACCCCGGAGCCCCTGCAGGGGCTCTCCGGTCGGCCCTGGAAGGAACCTCGGAAACCGCTCAGAGGCCCGCTGCCGCCAAGGAACCGGGGCCGACGTCGAACTGAGGTCAGCATCATGAAGCGACCCCTGAGTCAGAAGTCCCCTCGCCCGGCTGCATCCTGCGACGATCCGGAGGCGCCCTTCGCGGCTCTCAACGGCACGTTGGCGGAGACTTTGGCGTTGGGTGCCAGTGGTGCGGACTTTGCTGCCGAGGCCGAGGGTGCGGGTGAAGATGAAGGCTGGGATCCGGAGGCACCGGGTTTCGCCATCGTGGAGGTGAGTGCCGACGTGCAGGCGGAGCGGGCCGATAAGGTGCTGGCGCGGCAACTGGCGGGCTGGTCGCGGGAAAAGCTCGGCGTTTCCTTTGAGCGCGGCGATGTCCGGCGGGCTGGCCTCCCGCTAAGTAAGCGGAGCCCGGTGTCCACGGGCGACGTGCTGGAGGTGCGTCTGCCCGAGGTCGCGGTGGCCGCCGTTAGCCCGGTCGAGATGCCGCTGGAGTTGCTCTACGAGGACGCCTTTCTGGCCGTCGTGAATAAGCCCGCCGGTCTCGTGGTGCATCCGGGTAACGGCGTTACCGGGCCGACGCTGGTTCACGGGCTGCTGCACCGGCTGCAAGGTGCCCTGGCACCAGCGGGCGGCACCCTGCGCCCTGGAATCGTCCACCGGCTCGATCGTGACACCACCGGGGTGATCCTCGTGGCCAAGCAGGATGTCGCTTTTTACCGCCTGCAAGCCGCCTTCGCCGAGCGCTCCGTCATCAAGGAATACGTTGCGCTGGTGCGCGGAAGTCCGGCCCTGGATGCCGGGGAGTGCCGGGAACCGATTGGGCGGGACGAGCGCGTGCGCACGCGGATGGCGGTGCGTCCCGACGGGCGCCCCTCTCATACCGGCTGGCGGGTGCTGGAGCGTCTCGATGGCTTTACCCTGATCGGCTGCCTGCTGCACACGGGGCGCACGCACCAAATCCGCGTTCACCTGAGCCACCTTGGCCACCCGATCCTTGGCGACACCACCTACGGTTTCCGCCCCTTCGTCCACGACCCCCTTTCGGTGGCCAAGCTCTCTCAGGTGCTCCTGCACAGCCAGCGGACACGCCTGGCCCACCCCCTGACGGCGGAGCCTCTCGACTTCACCGCCCCCTTGCCCGCGCAGTTTTCGGAGATCCTCACGGGCCTGCGGGCACTTCCGCCCCGCTCAAAACCCCGCCCATAAAGCCAGCCCGCCCGCCCGGAAAAGTCGCCGCAGGTCTCTCGGGTATACCGAGCGATCTCCACCAAATCGGCATCAGCTTCGCCGGT
>DAIQNO010000297.1:0-400 GCA_036788355.1 Opitutales bacterium
TTTTCGTTCAATCGCTGGCAGCATGGCTACGGCTTTGACCCGACCTACGGCTATGATCTGGTTGGCCTTGAAGCGGTGCGGGCCGGCGAGGCCCCGGCTGATTTTGCCACTTTTTGGGAGGCTCGCTTTCGGCAGGCGGCGCGGGTGGAACCGCAACCGCAGCTAGTGCGGCAGTCTCTGGTGCTCGGTTCGCAGGTGGTTTTTCAACTGACTTTTGCCAGCACGGGGGGCGTGCGGGTGGGTGGGTGGCTGCTGCTGCCGGCGGGAACACCGCCGGAGCGGGCGATGATCGTGACTCACGGCTACGGTGGGCGCAGCGGCCCAGAGGCGTGCCCGGCATGGGGGCGCTGGGCGGTCTTCCTCCTCTGCCTGCGCGGTTTTGGCCTGAGTGCGCAGGCGG
>DAIQNO010000297.1:410-3373 GCA_036788355.1 Opitutales bacterium
CGTCAGAGGCAGCCCGGCACGTCATTCATGGGATTTCCGATCCCGACCGGTATCTGCTCGGCCAGTGCGTAGAGGATGTCTGGTTGGCGGTTCGGGCCTTGGAGAGCTGTTTTCCTCAGGTGGCGGGTCGGATTGGCTACAGTGGTTGCAGTTTTGGGGGCGGCATCGGTGCGCTGGCGGTGCCGTGGTGCCTGGGTATTTCGCGGGCGCATTTTGAGGTGCCGACCTTCGGCCACCAGCGGCTGAGGCTGCAGTTGCCGACGGTAGGGAGTGGGGCAGCGGTGCAGGCCGCGCACCGCCAACGCCCGGCGGCGGTGGAGCGCACTTTGAGCTACTTTGACGCCGCTTTCTCGGCCCGGCACTTCACCCAGCCCACCCATTGGGCTCTGGCCCGCTTCGATCCGGCGGTGGCTTCGCCGGGGCAGTGGGCGATCTACCATGAAGCACCGCCTCCTAAACAACGCTACGTGCTAGAAGCTGGCCATTTCGACTATCCTGAGGCGATGCGCCAAGCCCGTGAGCTTGAGGCGGAAAAGCTGGCTTTTTTTGGGTTTCTTTAGTGTCCCGCGAGCTAAGTCCGCCGCTGAGTTCCAGCCCCAACGAGGCGAGAGATTTTAGCCCTGGGTGGAGCGAAGCGCAACCCTGGGTCTGCCAACGTCCAAGGTTCAGAGCCCTGAATGGGCGACAGAACGATCGGCGCGGGTGAACTTCATCGAATCGGGTAAAATTGCCAGCGATTGCGCCAGCGGGGTGTCGTCCTTTCAGGACTGTGGTGGTATCGCGAAACATTTTCCCAGGGTTGCGCTCCTGCGTCGCTTCACCCAGGGCTGTAACCTTTCGCCCCGTTGGGGCTGGGATTGAGGGGCGGACTTAGCTCGCGGTGGAAACTGTGGGTGCGGCGGGGTGCATCTGGCCGTCCTCGATGTGGTAAACCCGATCGGCCACGGCCATGATCCGGGGGTCATGGGTGACCATGACGATGGAGGTGCCGCGCTCGCGGCAGAGCCGGGCCAGGAGGCCGACGACGGCTTGGCCGGTGGCACCGTCGAGGGAGGCGGTGGGCTCGTCGGCGAGGATCAGTTCCGGGTGGTGCACGAGGGCGCGGGCGACGGCGGCGCGCTGCTTCATCCCGCCGGACAGCTCGGAGGGTTTCTTGCGCTCGTGGCCGTTGAGTCCGACCTCGGCCAGCATGGCGCGGGCCCGTTGGCGGGCGGTGGTTCCAGTCTCGCCGCGCACGAAGCCGAGGGGCATCATCACGTTCTGCTCCAGGGTCAGCGAGGCGATCAGGTGGTGGGCCTGGAAGATAAAACCGATGCGTCGCCGTAACTGCACCAGGGCTTCGGCGGTGGCCGTGGCGAGCGAGACGCCGCCGATCTGGATTTCCCCCGCTTCCAGCGTCCGCAGTCCAGCTATGAGCTTCAGGAGGGTCGTTTTACCGGCTCCGGAAGGCCCCATCAGCAGGGTGATTTCGCCAGTGTAAAAGGCCCCCGAGATTCCGCGCAGCACCTCCATGCGGCTCTCTCCCTTGCCGTAGGCGTGCCGCACGTTGCGCATTTCGATGAGGGAGCCCATGACCCCGGAGAGGCTGACGGTCCGTGGGGCCCGGTGTCGAGATTTTCCCGGCGGACACTGCCAGGGCGGTTGTGCCGGGCGAGAATGGGTGACGGCGCAAGGGCCGGAGGTGTCCTCGGCGACGCCTTTCGGAAAATCGTCCGCTGGGGGCGGGTGGGGGTGCTTCGAGGGCGGCAAGTCGCGGTGGCGGGTTGCTTCGGGGGCCGAACTCGTGAACGGTGGGGGATGTTTTTGCAAAGTTTGGCCAACGTCGCCCCGCGACATCGTTACACGCAGGGGGATTGTTGGGAGGCTTTTCGCGCATCGCCGACCAAAGAGCGGCTGCGCCCGCGCTCGGTGGACTTAGTGGAGCGGCTGCTGCTGGGGGATAATGGCATCGCGGCGCGTCATTTTGCGACGGCAGACCTCGGGCCGCTCTTTGAGCTTTCGGCGACTCAGCTCAACCGCACTTTTGAGCGGGAGGCTCCGTTGCTAGCGGCGGAGGCGGTGTCGGTGGCCTTGGCAAGGGCGGGTCTGGAGGCTGGTCAGCTCGATGCTTTGCTGGTCTGCACCTGCACCGGCTACCTGTGCCCAGGGGTTTCGAGTTTTGCGGCGGAGCGGCTGGGCCTGAGGCCCGATGCCTACCTGCACGACACGGTGGGGATGGGTTGCGGGGCGGCAATCCCGACGTTGCGGGCGGTGCAGGGGGTGCTGGCCAGCCAGCCGGAAGCGACGGTGGCGATGGTGGCGGTGGAAATCTGCTCGGCGGCGTTTTACATGGATGACGACCCCGGCGTGCTGGTCTCGGCCTGCCTTTTCGGCGATGGGGCCAGTGCCAGCATCTGGCGCGGCCAGGGGGAGGCTGGCCAGTGGGGGGTCTGCGGATTTCAGACGCTCCATCGACCCGCCGACCGCGACTTTCTGCGCTTTGAGCAGCGCGACGGGAAGCTCCGGAACCTGTTGCACCGGAGCGTTCCGGAGGTGGCAGGGCGGGCCGTGGGGGAATTGCACGCGCAGGCCGCACCGGGGCCAGAGATTACGCTGCTGAGCCACCCTGGTGGGCGCGAGGTCTTGAGGGCGGTAGGGGAGGCCCTGCCCGGGAACTTCCGGCCGGAGCCCAGCGCGGAAGTGCTCCGCCGCTTCGGAAACCTCAGTAGCCCGTCGATCCTCTTCGCGGTCGAGGCAGCAGTGGGGGCCGACCCTTCACTGAAGCACCTGTGGCTGACCAGCTTCGGGGCCGGTTTCTCGGCTCACGCTTGCCGCTGGACGCGGTGACCGTTCTGAGTCGCGGGGGGGAGGGCGGCAGGCTAGGAAACTTGCATCTCTGGTGGGCCTTTCAGGGAGCCCTTCAGGGTGCCTCTCGGGAGGTCAGCCTCCCAGGGTCAGTTGGCGGCAGAGGGTGACGGCGTTAC
>DAIQNO010000298.1:0-3367 GCA_036788355.1 Opitutales bacterium
CAGTCGTCGGGCCAAAAAATTGGCACGGCCCACCCTGAGACGCTCTACTCCGGCCCCGGAAGCCCTTCCAGCGCGTCGGCCAGCTCACCCGCCGGGTTGGGCGGAATCAACCGACGCGCCAGCCGTTGCGCGGCCAGTCCTAGCGCCTCCCAGCGATCCTGCTCCGCCCAAGCTTGCTCCAGCGCGGCATCGAGCAAGTCGGCCTGCGCCGCTGGCACCAGGTAGCCCGTTTCTCGGTGGCGGACGAGCTTAGCGTGGTCGGCGATGTCCGTCGCAATGGCCATCCGCCCGGAGAGGGCGGCCTCGATCAACGACAGCGGAAAGCCCTCCGCCCGCGACGGCAGCAGCAGCCCGTGGTGCCGCCGCCAGACCTCAGTGATGTCGCTGACGTGCCCGGCAAAATGGACGTTCGGCAGGTCGAGCTCCGCCGCAAAGCGGCGCACGCCAGCCGCCGCATTCCCCCCGCCGTAGAACGTCACGGTGAGGTTGCGCTGCCGCCATAGCGGACGACTCAGCACCCGCAAAATCACGTCCTGGGCCTTCTCGCGGGGCTCCAGGCGTCCGACGCACGCCAGCGACGGCCCCCCACGGCCCGGCGGGCCGCCCGGCTCGACCGTTGGCCAGGGCAGCTCGCAGTGGTGGGGCACCTGAAAAGGGTTCCAAAAAACCCCGCTGGCGGTAAGCGGCAGCCCGAGGTGCATCCGGAGATCCTCACGGTTGCGCTCAGCGATAAAGACCGTAAACCGAGCCGCCCCGTAGGCCGCTGCCGCCCGCGCCGCCACGGCGTCCGGCGGCCAGTTAAAGTCGCAGTAGGCTTGCACGATGGGCACCACCGGCACCCCGAGGGCCCTGGCCGCCTCCATCCAGGGCACTCCATCCAGTCCGCCCCCCTGCGAGACCACCAGCAAGCGCGGCCGCAGCTCCGCCAACAATGCCACCGCACCCGCTGCCAGCCCCGGCGCCATCGGCAGCGGCGGCTGCCACCCCAACCGCTGAGCCGCCTCCGCCCCCAGGTGCCGCGACACTCGGTTGCCGAGTTTCTGGCGCAGCCGACTGCCAAAACCCATCGGACGATCCTCCCAGCAGCGCACCGAAACGCCCGCCGCTCGCAGGCCGGCCAGGGCCGCTGGCTCCGGGCTCAGCGGGCGCGTCAGCAACACGACCTCCCAACCCCGCCGCGCCAGCTCAGCCGCCGCCAAGCTCCACAACACCTCGCTGCCGCCCCACTTTTCCGTTAAATTGGCCGAGGCGAAAGCAATCATGTTGGCAAAACGGCCAAAGCCCGAGGCGTCAGGCCGCTATTTCAGCTCTAGCCACTCGGCTTGGGCCGCCATGCCCACCGACACCTGAAACGGCGCCCCAGCCTCCCACGGGCGGACATACCACGGCATGCCCACCGCCTCTGCCAAGGCCACCCCTGCCGCGATGTCCCACCAGCGGCACCCGTCCTCCTGATAAACATCCATCCGACCGCAGGCCACGTAAGCCGCCGCCAAGGCCGCACTGCCAATCATCCGCACCTTATTAAAGGCCTGAATCTGCCGAATCGTCGTCCGCAAAGCCGCCTCGCCATAATCCCGCGCCGACGGAAAGCCCGTCGCCAACACCGCCTGATCCAGCCGCTCCGCCCATCGCGGCTGACAGGCCTCACCATTAACCCGCAGGCCCAACCCCGGCCCCCCCGAAAAAAGCTCACCGGTATTAAAATCGAAGATCACCCCCAACACCGGCTGCGAGCCCCGCATCAGCCCGATGCTCACGCAGCAAAGCCCAAACTCCCGCAGGTAGTTGAAGGTCCCATCCAGCGGATCAACGACCCAGTAAAGCGCCTCGCCACTCGGCAACGACTCATCGCCACCCTCCTCCTCGCCAACAATCGGAAAATCCGAAAAAGCCCCCAACTCCCGTCGGCAATACGCCTCTGAAGCCAGATCAGCCTGCAACTTGACATCCTTGGCATCAGCAAAGTTGACTTGCCGCAGACCCAAGCCCCGCCGCAGGATCTCCCCAGCCCCCCGAGCCACCCGCTCGACCTGCCCTAAAAGCTCCTGACGAGCAGTCGTGTCCATCAAAACGGGCCTCAACGGGAGGATCACCCAAAAAGCCCAACCGCTTACTTGCCGCGGCGACGGAACTTGTTTTGGAACTTCTCGACACGGCCCGCCGTATCGACGATCCCCTTGCGGCCCGTGTAGGCCGGGTGGGTGTCCATCGTCACGTCACACACCACGACGAAAAACTCAACGCCGTCGATCGTCTCCTTGCGATTCGACTTCATCGTCGATCGCGTCAGAAAACGACGACCCGAGGAAACGTCCTCGAAGCAAACCGGATGGAAATTGGGGTGAATCTCGTGGTTCATCGCCGAAAAAAAATGGAAAAGAATAAAATTACCTAGAAAACGAAGTCACAGCGGAGTATTCCTCGGAATCCGCTACGGAAAACCTAGCCCTGACGCGCCTTGAACCGCGGATTGGTCTTGTTGATCACGTAAACGCGACCACGACGGCGCACCACTTGGCAGTTAGGGTGCCGCGTTTTGAGGGACTTGAGAGAGCTGACTACTTTCATGACAAGCGATCAGAAAATGCGATCCAGAAACCACAGTCAACAAGATTATTCCTCGCAAAGCGCTTTTTCTTCAGAACCACGCAAAAAGTCTCGCCAACCGCCCCGACCCTTCCCAACTATAGATCAACGGCGACTTTCCCGACCACCGCTGCCACCAGCACCCGCCGACGATCCCCAAAATGCCAGACTCCCAGTTCACGCCCGAAACCCCCACCGTGGTTCCTACCACCGTAACTCAGCCGACCGCTGCCGACCTCGAAGCCACCGCGCCGGGCATCAAGGAAGCCACCACCGACCTCGCTGACGATGAACTCGAGGACGACGTGAGCTCGGACTCCGAGACCGACTACCCCGAGGGCCTCGCAGACTGCGTTGCAGCCCTCGACGACCGCAAAGCCATCGACCTCGTCGTGCTCGATGTCCGCGGCCTCTCTAGCCTCACCGACTTCCTAGTCATCGCCGGGGCCAACTCCGAGCCCCACCTCAAAGCCCTCATCAACACCGCCTGCCGCGAACTCAAGGCCAGCTACGGCACTGTCGGAACCGACGGATCCCCCGGCAGCGGCTGGGCCGTCGTCGATGCCATCGACTTCATGATCCACGTCTTCGAGGAATCCCAACGACACCACTACCAACTAGAGCGCCTCTGGAACGACGCCCTCCCCGTAGACCCGACCCCCTGGTTTCGCACCGGCCCCACCAACCTCCAACGCGCCAACCCCCTCGCCTAGTGTCCTGCGAGCTAAATCCGCCGCTGAATCCCAGCCCCAACGGGGCGCAAGGTTCAAGCCCACGG
>DAIQNO010000299.1:0-3364 GCA_036788355.1 Opitutales bacterium
GGCGAGGCCGTCGGCGTAGCGGGCTCCGGCCTGGCGGGCGGCCTGGGCGAGGGCATTTTCGGTGCCGTAGGTCATGTCGTAGATCGCGTGGGAGGCGTCGAGGGCGGCCTGGGGGGGCAGGGGGCTAGGGTCGGTGGTTTTGAGGCCCAGGGAGGTGGCGTTGACGACCAGGGCACCGGGCGGTAGCGGCGGCAGGTCGTCCGGGGCGTAGGTGGCGAGGTTGGCGTGGGGTAAGGCTGCTTGGACGGCGCGGTGGAGGGCGCTGAGCGGCTCAGGACTGCGGTTGACGAGCCAGAGTTGGGGCACTCCGCCGGAGAGGAGGGCCATGGCGGCGGCGCGGGCGGCTCCGCCGGCTCCGAGGAGCACGGCGGGGTGCTCGGGCAGTTTTAGCCCCAACTCGCCGGCGATGGCCCGCTGGAGGCCAAAGCCGTCGGTATTGTCACCGTCATAGCGGCCATCGGGTCGCAGGCTGAGCGTGTTGACGGCTCCGGCGAGGGCCGCGAAGCTCGACAGGGAGGCCACCAGGGGCACGGCGTCGATTTTGTGGGGGAGGGTCAGGTTGAGGCCCCGGAAGCCCGCCTGGGCGAGTTTTGGGAGCGCACGGGCCAGGTCTTCGGGGCGCACTTCCACCCGGTGGTAGCGCCAGTGGCGCAGGGGCGGGCGGGTTTGGGCCAGCGCGTGGAGCGCGGCGTGGTGCATGGCCGGGCTGAGGGAGTGGGCCACCGGGTGCCCCAGCACGGCGAGGTCGCAGCCGGTAACGGGCCAGTCTTCGAGGTCGGCCAGGGTGAGCACCGGCTTGAAGGGGTGGGCGGGCGTGGGTAGGGTCACGGCAGTTCAACGCACGGGATGCCAACGCGCTTCGCAACCGAAAAAGTGCGGGCCAACCTCGCGGGGTGTCGCTAGGCTGAATAGCAGCGGAGCGGGCGGCTAGGTCGATCAGCCTAAGGGACAAGATATTATTCCCCAATGGGTGGTTTTTGGGCCCTTCGCGCTTGAGCAACAGCGATGGAATTTTTATCCCCCGAAGCATGAAATCTTATCTGTGCTGGTGTCTGGTTGCGGTTTTTTCCTGCCACGGATTGATCGCCCAAGATCGAATCGGGGTCAATTTCGCCCACTCGGTGAATCCAGGTGCTGGTGCGCTGACGACTTTGCCATCACCTCCTCCCCTGGAAGCGGCGGGAACGCTGGGCTTGGGTGCGCCTGCGGGGGTGCAGTTCCCGCGTCAGGTTTATTGGAATAATGTGTCGGGTGACGGGCCAGCGGGGGCCAGCGGCGTGCTGATTGGGCTGATTAACGACGCCGGGAGCGCTACTGCGGCCACCATTACATGGGGTGGGTCGGACATCGGCACCGTAACGAATTGGCAGAACGGCGGGGATGGGAAGATGCTCAACGGTGCCCTCGTTGATCTTTTCAGTAGTCCCGTTGGCGGGGGTGTTTTCATCGAAGTGGCCGATCTGCCTGCGAGTTTTACCGCTGATGGCTATGATGTGATTGTTTACGCGGATTTTGACGGCACGATTCTCGACCAGTTCATCCTGTATGATGATGGAGCGACTGTCGAATCGCTCCGCTTAACGGACGTGGTGGAGCCTTCGGCTGCCAATGGTGGGCAGTTTGAGGTGAATACGGTCATTCCCTCCGAGGATCACCTGTTGGCGGACGCTTCGAGTTTGCCAGTTCCTAACGTGGGTGGCACCTATGTGGTTTTTGAGGGTAAAACGGCATCCTCGTTTTCCCTCCTCGCGTTTCCGGAGTCTGGCAGTCTAACGGCGATTTCGGCCTTGCAGATCGTCAAGAAGGCACCGGTGGTTCCCGAGCCGGGTGCCGCAGTGTTGTTGATGGGGTCGGCTGCATTACTGGCCGCTTGGCGGCTCAGGCCAGGGCTCCGCCGGCTGTGAACTTCAGGGCTGGAGACCCCGACCGGCCCTCTCGTTTTCGTGCCGTCGGTCGCGTTGCGGTGCACTCGGCGGCGGTGTTGCTTCAGGCATCGACCCTCAGCCGTTGTCCTGGCAGACGAGGTTGAACTCCTGGACGTAGCTGGCGAAGAGTTGGGCCTCGGCGAGTTGTTCCTTACGGCGGTATTGGTTGACGAGGTTGCGGCAGCAGCGTTGAAGCACCTCGGAGATGGGGCAGGGGGCCAGGTAGCTGGCCACCAGCGGGATCTGCTGTTGCTCGCAGCGGACGGCGAGGTCTTCGATCGTCAGAAAGAGGCCGCCTTCGTAGCAGTCGATGTAGAAAGGCTCTGGGTCGGCGAAGCAGCCGAGGATAAAGCGCCCCGGCAGGCCGAGGGGCTCCAGGGTGAGGCCGCAGCGTTCCGCGACGAGGAGATAGAGGATGCAGAGGGTGATCGGGATGCCGCGTCGGCGCTCGATGACTCGCGGCAGGAAGCTGTTGGCGGGGTTGTAAAAGTCGGCACGGTCGCCGACGAAGCCATACTCGTGAAAGAGCACCCGGTTGAGGGTGCGGCATTGTTGCCAGGCGGATGCCGGTTGCGCGACGAGCTGGCGGCAGCGCCCCGCGACCTCGTTGAGAAAGGTGTAGGTGTCAGCGGGGTCGAGGGTGGGGTTGACGGTCTGGGCCAGCATCAGGCAGCCCGTTTCC
Organism: Opitutales bacterium; assembly: GCA_036788355.1. GTDB lineage: Bacteria > Verrucomicrobiota > Verrucomicrobiia > Opitutales > Cerasicoccaceae > DAIQNO01. The sequence goes on from DAIQNO010000299.1 coordinate 2,608, forward strand.
AGTTCGTATTGCAGCGACCGGATAAACCGTCGAAAGGCCTCCTTCGTATCGACCGCCCCGATGTCGTGGAGGTAGGTGCGGGCGGCGGCAGCGATGGCCGGGTCGTGGCCATCGGCCCAGCTCCGCAACCAGGTCGCCGCTTCCGGCCCGTGGGCCTTGAACTCTGCCCGCAGGGCCTCCTGGATCGACGGTGAAGGGTCGTCCAGCAACCGGCGGAGGGCGTCGAAATGGCTGGTCGGAGCCAGAATGGGGGGGCTTCCCTTCACACGAGGAAGCATAGCACCGCCAGGCCGCAGGGCAATGCTGATCCGCGCAGGCGGGCAGAGTTTTTCGGGCGGCGTTGCGCCACGCTGGCCCCCGAAAAATATCCACCTGCGGCGGGCCTTTTCGCTTTGACATGCCCGGCCCGCGGCAGGATATTATGCACCTTTGGATCGGGCCGTAGCGCAGTCTGGCTAGCGCACTTGCATGGGGTGCAAGGGGTCGAGAGTTCAAATCTCTCCGGCCCGACCATTTTTCAACCAGGAGCCCACCTGAGCTTCCTGGCTTTGCGGCGTCGCGGTGGGGTTGAGGCGGTCTCGCTAATCTCCGGCGAGCTAAGTTCGTAGCCCAATATGCCAGGCCTTCAAGCCCCAAAGGGGCGAAAGGTTTTGGCCGGATATGGCGCGGCGTGGAGCGTATCAGCGGCTTAGGTCAACAAGCCCCAAAGGGGCGAAAGGTTCTAGCCCGGGGTGGAGCGACGCAGGAGCGCAACCCT
>DAIQNO010000300.1:0-3359 GCA_036788355.1 Opitutales bacterium
CAGTAACATCGACAGGGACCTCTCGGGTGGAAGCTTTGGCGGCCTCGTTCAATGGTGCCTCGTTCGCCGATAAACTGAAAGCACCCGCGTATCCGGCAACAAACACTGTCAGCGTGGTGCAAAAGATTTTGGATTTCATGGGATTCATAAGGTAATGGAAGAATTCTGTCGCCTCAGAAATCGGTTTGTTCCTGAAATTTGGAGGGGGCCAAAGTTCTTTTTGGGATCTATTTGGAAACCTGAATAACACTGTTATCGAGGCGATGAGTAAGGGCGTTTCGGCCTCTGGCACACGGGGGGGGGGCGGCGCTGTCACCAGAACTTTACAATAGGAATCTTGCCCGCACTGGTTTAGGCGCAACAGTCTAAACCGGCCTAGAGATTCTAGGGCATTACACTTATCTTAACAACCACATCGAAAATCCATGACAACAAATCGCATCATCGCTCTCACGGCTGCCTGCGCGGCCGCTGTTTCCTCGGCTTCCGCCCAGTTCAGCCTCATCACGGTTGGCACCTACACTCAGGAATTTATCGGCTACACCGCTTTTGACGCGGCAGCGCAGCCTGCCGGTTGGGACACCGTTTTTGACGGGACCCCTGCTTTTCGGGGTTTCTCCTCGAGCGGAGCGGGTGTTTCAATCGCCGGTTCCTCCGGTGGAGGCATCACCTCGGGTGGTCTGTTTTCGTGGGGGGAAGAGCTTGCCGGTCCTGCGGCAGGTAACTCCACCTTTGCCTGGCAGGGCACGGGCTCTACCGCAAACATGGTTACCACCGTTTCCTTCCTCAACAACACCGGCACGACCCTCAGCGCTCTTGCGATCTCGTTCGACGTATTCCAGTGGCGTCAGGGTGCGGGTGGCACCGGCGGTGGCCGCGCGTCTACCCTAGATCTCTCCGGCTCGGCTAACCTTACCGGTCTCAGCGCCTTCAACTTTACCGCGACCGCTCCCGGGATTTCAAATCCCGCTGTTGGACGTGTCTTTGGTGAGGCTGCTCCGGCCGCATTCACTCCAGACAGCAGCTTCAATCAAACCATCACCGGGCTGAACCTCGCCGATGGTGAGACCTTCTCCTTCAGCTTTACCTACGACCGTGGTTCTGGCAGCGGTTCGGCGCAGGGCATTGCCATTGACAACTTCGTCCTCGCGATCCCTGAGCCAGCCGCCTACACGGCGCTGATCGGGGCCCTTGTCTTGGGGGGTGCGCTGGTGCGTCGCCGCCGCGGTGCGAAGGCATAAGCCGCACCACTCTTGTTTTTTCGAGGGGTGCCGTCATCGGCACCCCTCTTTTTATACCTCAGGGTCCCGGTCCATTCCAAAGAAGTATGGACACGTGTTGGGGGACCATCCTTTTTTGAAGTGTAAGTGATACAGAGTCGTTTACCAACAATCCACCGATTTTGGATGGGTGCTTTGGGGTTAATTGCGCTGCCCTATTTGGGAACTTTCGCGTTTCCCTACGTTTTTGATGATGTGGATGCGTTGGTGAACAACCCGGCCATTCGCCAGCTGATTCCGCCGGCTTCCGTTTTTGCCTCTTTGCCTGATACCACAACCTGGGGACGTCCCCTGCTGGCATATTCCTTCGCCATCAACTACCAGCTCAGCGGGCTTGAGGTTTGGAGCTACCGCCTGGTCAATCTGCTGCTTCATCTCGCCAACATCGTTATGCTGCGCAGCTTCTTGCTGCTTCTTTTTGAATCCCCCGGGGGCGAGCGCTATTTCCGGGACAAATCGGCGGCGGTCTGGGCGACCGCCCTTGCCGTTCTGTGGGGAGCACATCCACTCGGGACTTCCGTTGTGACCTACACGGTGCAACGGGCAGAATCGCTGCAGGTATTTTTTTACTTCGGAACACTGGTAGCAGTCCTGCGCGTCTTCGCCGGATCTTTCCGCCGGAGCTGGGCCGCCACCGCTGTGGGTTTGGCATTTTGCGGGATGTTTGTAAAGGAGTCGATGGTGACTATTCCGATCGTTGCCGCCTTGTTTGTTGCGGTTGCTTATCCCTCGGTTTGGAGTTCGGAGCAGAGGGCACGGACGCTGCGGTTTTTTGCGCTGCTCTGTTGCTCCTGGATCGGTCTCGGGACCGTTATGTCGGTCTGGCCGCGTTCCCAGTCTGTCGGAATCGTCGATGGCTTCGGCCCACTGCAATCCTTACTCACTCAAAGCGAGATCCTTTTCTATTACATACGGATCAGCGTATTTCCAGTCGGCTTGCAAATCGATCATTGGTGGCCGGCGCGCACCCGGTTGAGTGAGGTCTGGGTGCCGTTTTCGGTGCTTGCCCTGGGAGGGGCAGGTCTCGTCGGGCTCTGGTTTCGAGACCGGTTCCTTGCCTGTGGCGGACTTTCCTGGTTCATCGTGCTTGCGCCCACTTCAAGTTTCATCCCAGTGACCTCGCAGCTCGCCGCCGATCATCGAGCCTACTTGCCGCTTGCATTTTTGCTGCTCTTTTTGGCGGCGGTTTTTCTGAGAGTGCTGGAACGTCCGGTGCCGGTCGTCCCGCCCCGGTTGTGTGCGGGCATTTGGGTGATTGTGCTGATGGGGCTTCTGACCCTGACAACACTACGCAACGGGGTTTACGCGAGTGTTGAAAGTGTTTGGTCCGATGTCCTCATGCGGCAACCCCGCCACGCACGCGCCATGAACAATCTGGGTCACGTATTTTGGGAGCGGGGAGAAACGGAGCAAGCTGAGCGTTTCTTTCGGCAGGGGATCGAAGTTGCCCCATTTTACTTTGATTCCTACCGTAATCTTGGTGTCCTCCTCGGGGAGCGCGGAGACCGGGCGGCGGCTGAAGAAAACCTGCTGCGTTCGCTTGAACTGGCGCCGGGCCATGCGGAGTCGTGGGCCAATCTTGGGGTTGTCTATGCCCAGCAACACCGAAGGGGGGAGGCAGAGCACGCCTTCCGTGAGGCGATTCGAGCAAATCCGGTCCAACCCGCAGCGCGATTTGGCCTTGCTGTGCTTGCCTACCAGGATGCGCGCTTTGGGGAGGCTATGGACCACGTCGAAGTCCTGCTCCGATATACTCCCGATTACCCTCAGGGGGCAGGGCTTGCGGCGGCAATCCAACGTTCGATGCGCTTTGAGTAAGCGTCCCGTTTTGATCCATGTGCGGATCGATTTTCCGGCGTGCCGGCTGCGCCCCCAAAGCGCATCGGTTGCACCGGAGGTCTTTTCCGGTTCCTTGACCCCGTTCCACCCCACCGATCACTTTGAGGATTCACAAAGGTATGGGCCGCGTGAATCTCCCTGTTGGCTCTCACCAAAATTTAAAGGGAGAAAATTTAAAGGACGGAAAATTTAAAGGACACCCACATTTCTAGACGAAGCTTCTATCTGATCGCCGTATCT
>DAIQNO010000301.1:0-3319 GCA_036788355.1 Opitutales bacterium
CGGTGCCGATGGAAGCGGCTATTTTGTAGCCTTGGAAGAGTGCGATGGCGTAAAAGAGCAGGTCAATGGGCTGAAAGAACGCGGTCAAGACCGCCACTGACTGGCTGTAGTCGAAGGTCTGATAAGCCTCTAGCCATGGAATTTCTTGATGTTTTGCGTAGAGGCCGATGGCGCTGAGGAGATTGCCGAGGGCGCACCCGACCACCGCCGTGAGCGCGCCCAGGATGCCCTTGAGGCCGCTGTTGCCACCCCCGGTATATCCAACCGCCAAGCCGCACAGCGCTCCGACCCCGATCGCCATAAAGCCAATCTGATATTCAGTCACGATCGTGACAATGGCCCAGATTGCTGCGCCAACGATGGCCGCGAGGAGGCCGACAAGGAAACCAGTGACAGGATTCATCTGAGGAGTTGTTGAGAGGGTTGCAGGAGGAGTGTCTACCGATGTCCGGGTTTAACCCCATTTCATTGCCGGACCGCGAGCCGAATTTTAGTGACATTTTCGTGGCATCGCGGGTTTACGTTAAGGGTCGCGGGGCATTTTTGGTGAGAGTCCGCCGATAGTGGTCGGGCGAGGCGTTTTTTTGGGGTTAAGGGGGGATTGACGGGCGGCAGTTGATGTCCCATAAATCCCCGATGACACCCGACGCTGTTCACCCTCTGCGCCAACACCTCGTTGGAAACTACGGTTTGCCACTGGCGACCCTGGTTCGCGGTCAAGGGGTGCGCGTCTGGGACGACCAAGGTCGGGAGTTCCTCGATTTTGGATCGGGCATCGCGGTGAATGCGCTGGGCCACTGCCACCCGCGTTGGGTCGCTGCCATTCAGCAGCAGGCGGCTACCCTGGGCCACATCAGCAACCTCTACGCCCATCCGCTGCCCGAGGAACTAGCGAGGCGCCTTTGCGCGGAGGCTGGGCCGGGGCGGGTGCTCTTCAGCAATAGCGGGGCCGAGGCCAACGAAGCGCTACTGAAGTTGGCCCGGCTCTACGGACAGCGGCGTGAGGGGCGCGAGGGGCAGCGTTACAAGGTGATTACCGCCTTGCAGTCCTTTCATGGGCGGACTTTCGGGGCCATGGCGGCCACCCCGCAGGAGAAAATCCAGGGCGGCTTTCGCCCGATGCTGGACGGTTTTGTTCACGGCACGTTGAACGACTTGGACAGCTTTGAGCGGCTGATTGACCACCAGACGGCGGCGATTTTCGTGGAGACGATCCAGGGAGAGGGTGGGATCCGGGTCTGCGAGGCTGATTTTCTGCGGGGCTTGCGGGCTCTGTGCGATCGACATGCCCTGTTGCTGATGCTCGACGAAGTGCAGTCGGGCATCGGGCGCACCGGAGAGTTTTTTGCCTACCACCCGTCCGGAGTGCGCCCCGATGCGGTCGGGATGGCCAAGGGGCTGGGGGGGGGCTTTCCGATCGGAGCGATCTGGGTTGCGGAGGCCTACGCCGACCTCTTTTCCGCAGGCAGCCACGGGACCACCTACGGCGGCGGGCCGCTGGCTTGTGCCGCCGCCCTGGCCGTGTTGGAGGAGATTGCGGCCGCAGACCTGCTGACCCACGTCTCGGCGGTGGCTCCGATCTGGCGGGCGCGGCTGGCAGGGCTGGTCGAGCGATTCCCGACGGTGGTGAAAGAGCTGCGGGGTCGGGGATTCCTGACCGGGTTGCAGCTCCACCTCGCGCCACGGGCCGTCGCCGAGGCCGCCGTCGAGGAGGGCCTGCTAGTCGTGCCGGCGGGCGACAACGTGCTGCGGTTGATGCCGCCGCTAATCACCTCGTTGGATGACCTCCACGCCGCTACCGACCGACTGGAGGCCACCTTGGCCCGCTTTGCCTCGCCCTGCTGACGGCAACGTGGTCAGATTTCTGCTGAACTGATAATGCTTCACCTTACTACCCAAAACTTGCCTGCTGATGCGTCATTTTTTGCAAGAAACCGAGTTTAGCCGTCGCGAGGTGGCGGCCATTTTCTCCCGGGCCAGCCAGCTCAAGCGTGAGCGCCGACGGACGGCGTTTCGCCCGCTGGAGGGCCAGTCGTGGGGGTTGCTATTCTTCAAGAACAGCACCCGGACGCGTATCTCCTTCGATGTCGGGGTGCATGAGCTGGGTGGCCACCCGCTGCTGCTGGATGCCTCGAAGACGCAGCTAAGCCGCGGGGAGTCTCCGGCCGACACCGCTCGGGTGCTCTCGCGCTACCTGGATGGTCTGATTGTGCGTTGCCATGAGCACGCCTTGTTGGAGACTTTCGCTCGCGAGGGCAGCATCCCGGTGGTCAACGCGCTGTCCGACCTGCTGCACCCGTGCCAGGTTTACACCGATGCCTTTACCATGGCGGAGGCGCTGCTGCCTGGGGAGACCTCCGGCGAGGCGCTACTGGGGAGCCTGGCGGGGCGGAAGCTTGCCTTTCTCGGCGATAGCTCCTGCAATATGGCCAATTCGCTGCTGCTGGTGGGGGCTCACCTCGGCTTTGAGGTGGTGGTTAGTGGCCCTGCCGACTACGCCCCGTCCCCAGAGTGTCGCGCCCTGCACGCGGCAGAGGGCTTTGCCGCCCCGCAGTTCACCACCGACCCACGGGAGGCGGTGGACGGCGCGGATTTCGTTTACACCGATGTCTGGGTGTCGATGGGGGCCGAGGATGGGGCCGAAGCGAGGCGCGGCGCCATGCAGCCCTACCAAGTAACGCCCGACCTGATGGGCTTGGCGGCCCCTGGGGCGCGGTTTTTGCACTGCCTGCCCGCCCATCCTGGGGAGGAGGTGGCCAGCGAGGTGCTCGCGAGTCCGGCCAGCATCATTTTCGATCAGGCCGAGAACCGGCTCCATGTCCAGAAGGCGATTCTGGCGGCCCTGGTGGGTGCTTAGTAGCGGTGTTCCGTCCTCTCAACCGATTTTCCGTGATTTCCATGAACGACCGTGCCCCCTACCGTCAGGCCGCCCCAGCGGGCCGATCCGCGCCGAGCGGCCCTCGTCGTTCCAGCGGGGCGGCAGTTTCCCGGCGCTCCGGCCCGGTGTCGGAGCACCGACTCCGGCGGCCAAGACCGCCGCGCCGCGCCAGACCGTCCCGGCACTTAAGACCCTTTTAGCCGTCCAGGGAGCCCCGGTGTTGACGGCGGGCGAGCGGAAGCACCTGCGCGGCCTCGCCCAGACCCTGGAGATGGCGGTAGCCATCGGCAAGCAAGGGCTGACCGACGGCATGATCGGCGAACTGGAGTCGGCCCTCACCCGCTCCGGTCTCATCAAGGTGCGCCTGCCAGGTGATCGCGAGGCCCGGGAGGCCCTGGCCGCCGAAGTCGCCTCCCGCACCCGCTCTGCGCACATCAGCAC
>DAIQNO010000302.1:0-3314 GCA_036788355.1 Opitutales bacterium
TATTGTCGGTCATGACTTTGGTGGCGCTACCGCGCTCAGAGCTTATCTTCTCAATGAACGGTCATTTAAGAAGATTATTCTGATTGACCCGGTGGCAGTTTCTCCTTGGGGCTCGCCTTTTTTCCGCCATGTAAACAGGCATGAAGCCGCTTTTTCAGGGCTCCCCGACTATATTCACGAAGCTGTGGTCCGGTCCTACGTGCAAACGGCTGCTTTCAAGCCACTTGATGAGGCAACATTAGAGGGAATCGTTTCGCCGTGGACTGGCGAGCAAGGTAAGACAGCTTTCTATCGTCAGATGGCTCAAGCAGACTCCAAATATACGGACGAGGTCCAGTCTCTTTATTCTACGATTACTACACCTACCTTGATCCTGTGGGGCGGGAGGATAGCTGGATACCGCTGGAGCGAGAGGAAAAGCTCCACGGCTTGATTCCGGGATCGGTTCTTCGCGTGATCGATGATGCAGGCCACCTCGTCATTGAGGAGAAGCCTGATGAGTTGGTGAAGGAAATTTTGGATTTTGCACAGGCGTAAAAACAACATAACCATGCCATGCACCGGATGCCAAAACCTGCGCTCCGCTCCGGTTTTGTCACCGGTGATGGCTGGCGTTAGGTGGCTCAAACGATGACCATCATTGCTACTCGGAAGCTCGGCCCCGACCACGTTGCAACAATGCGGGCTGTCCTAGATATGTTCGGTCGGGAATTCGGAGACGCAGCCGCCTACTGTGATCACCAACCCAGCACCGATTACCTCGCCAACGTTCTCTGCAGCGAGACCTTCATTGCGCTGGCAGCTCTGCGCCAGGACACGGTCGTCGGAGGCCTTGCTGCTTACGTCCTTCCCAAGTTTGAACAGGCGCGTAGTGAGATCTACATTTATGATCTAGCAGTGGCGAGCGAGTATCGGCGTCAAGGAATCGCAACTGCCTTGATCACGCATCTCAAGCGCGAGGCTGTTGCTCTAGGTGCATACGTGATTTATGTACAAGCTGACTACGGTGACGACCCAGCAGTGGCTCTCTACACAAAGCTGGGCATTCGGGAAGACGTCATGCACTTTGACATCGACCCAAGTGCCGCCACCTAATCGGGTCGCCGGGGGTTTCTCTCCCCCGGCTCCCACAGCACCCCGCATGCGGGTCCGCACGGGGCGCGTCCTCCGGATTTGAAAGGACATCCATCGAATGGCCACCTTCAACGCTGGCTACGCGACGCTTCGCCAAGACCGTTTCACCCGGTCGGGTGCAGTACGATCGTTGAGATACGCGCGTCTCACTCGTTGCCGGAGGTTCGGGCCTTCGCCCTGTCCCACCCATTACGGTGAGCGTTTGGCTACTATGCCCTCTGCTGACTTCTGTCCCGACACGCCGAGCGTTGCCGCCCGGCGCGCTGCGCGGGTCGCGGTGGGGTCCGGTGGCGATTCCAGCCCTTTCGGTCTGGCCCTCAAGCCGGCTCCCCTAGCGACCACAGCGCCCGTAGGGTTCGATGGCGGTTCCAGCCCTTTCGGTCTGGGCCTCAGTTCGACTCCCGTCGGCGCACGCGCCGCTCGCAAGACAGATCTCCCCGGATAAGAACGTGAACTGTCGGTGCACAACCGCCGCATTTACCCTATCCCCTGCACCTGGTGGGTTTCGTCACCTTGTGCTGACTCACCCAGGGACTGAGCCTTCTATGCGATTTCTGTCCGTCGGCTCGCACCTTTGCGCTCGGGCTTCCTCCAGACAGCCCCTCACGGGGCTGCCCTTGCCGTCGGCTAGTAGTTACTATCCACATTGTGGACACAGGTACTCCTACAGGGGGCTTTCACCCCATAAGTTCACGCCCATGCCGGGCGTACACAACCGGTTGCAGCGGACGGTCCGCTGCGCGGTCCGCCGCTGAAGCGGAGCGTTATGCCCCTCATTCAACCAGTCTTCCCGGGTGGTGACGCTTGACGTTATTAACGTGTTGCGTCATTATTGGCCCATGATCATATCGTTCAAGTGTAAGGATACCGAGAAGCTAGCAAGTGGTCGCAGCGTCAGACGCTTTGTCAATTTTGAGCGCGTTGCCATGAGGAAAATTCGGCAACTCCAGGCTGCAAGTTTGCTGCATGATCTTACAGTACCGCCCGGCAATATGTTGGAGCCGTTGCATGGTGACCGCCAAGGTCAGCACAGCATTCGAATCAATAGGCAATTCCGGGTTTGCTTCCGCTGGACCAAGGCCGGTGCGGAAGATGTGGAAATTGTTGATTACCATTAGGAGGTAACTCATGCGCAATATTGATCCCGTAACGCCAGGCGAGTTATTGAAAGAAGAGTTTCTTGAGCCGATGGGCATTTCTCAATATCGTCTCGCTAAAGAAATTGGCGTGCCTGCCCAGAGAATAGGCCAGATTATTGCTGGAAAGCGCGCGATAACCGCAGACACGGACTTGCGGCTCTGTCGCTTCTTTGGTTTGTCCAATGGCTATTGGTTGAGGGCTCAGACAGCCTTTGACACTGAGATTGCGGAAGATGCCCTTGAGGACCAGTTGAAGAACATTCGTCCGTGGAACTCGGGGTCAGGAATCGGGCACAGGGCATAACCAACGGCTGCACAGCGACCGATTTTCCGCTGCTTCGCAGCTCCAAATCGGCGCGTGAGCCGGGCGTTAGAACCTTCCCCTCCACCCCTTCCACTCGTAACCTGCGGTCATGAAAGCCCGAAAGCCCTCCAGTCCGCTCGCTTCCGTGGCTCGATCGCCGTCCGGCCGGGCGGTCCCCTGCAAGCGGGAGCCGAACAGCGACAGACGACGAATGTGATGCTATCGAACGGCGCCGCATTCAACGGGCGCGGCCAAAACCGAACATTCGTGACCTGCGGATGGTCTCAAGCGGTCAGCAGGATCGTCAAATCCGGCTGGCCCGCCTATTTTACGCCCGACCCCGACCCCTGGTAATCATCCATGTTCCTCCCCGAACTCTGCATCAAGCGCCCGGTGCTGGCGACCGTGATGAGTCTCGCCATCATCCTGATCGGGGTGATGTCGTTCCTGCAATTGCCGGTGCGCGAATACCCCAACATCGACACGCCGGTGGTGTCGGTGCGCACGGTCTATCCCGGCGCCAGCGCCGAGATCATGGAAAGCCAAGTCACCCAACCGCTGGAGGATTCACTGTCCGGCATCGAGGGAATTCGGACCATTAAGTCGGTCAGCCGCGAGGAAGTCAGCCAGATTACCGTCGAGTTTCTGCTGGAACGGGACGTTGACGCCGCCGCCAACGACGTGCGCGACCGGGTGGCGCGGGTGCGCGGTCAGTTGCCGGACGAGGTTCAGGACCC
>DAIQNO010000303.1:0-3295 GCA_036788355.1 Opitutales bacterium
AAATAATAAAACTGCTCCCCGTCCTTGAACGGCACCCCCGGCGAGAGCGGCGCCCCTGAAGGCTGAAAGCGGTCATTGTCGTCTGCTGCAAAATAGGTCTCCAGATCCCCCAGATCCGTCGCCGCAGCGATCGTCAGATCGCGATCCGGCGTGATCGGCAGCGTGTTTACCCGCTTGATCTCTCCAAGGGCCAAAAAAGCCTCCAGATCGTCCAGGGGAATCCCGCCGTGCCAACCGAAGTCCTGCACGGACTGCGGCCTCACCCGGTATAGGTCGAAGCCCAACGCCAGCAACGACTGCCGCCGGAAAGCCTCCGGCGTGCCCCACCGCAGCCGGACGTTCAGGTGCCCTTTCGGTTCGTTGATGTAAACCGTGTCCGATGGCGGGTAGGGCACCTCCACCGGCTCGCCCACAGCCGGCAGTGGCGCATAACCCAGACCGGCGACCGCCCCGGCGCCGTCAAACTGGACCCGCCCGGCCACCCGCAGGTCGCGCTCCTCGCGCGGGTTCCACTCCCGAATCTCCCACGTCACTGCGCTGCCAGAAGGTATCTCCCGGAAAAACCCTAACCCCAGCACCGTGTTCAACCCCGGATGCTGCCGCCCCAGCAGATACAGGCTCTGAAACAACTCCGCATCCTGCTTCGCCCCGCGCACCAACAGCGAAATCTTGCCCGCCAGGTCCAGACCGCTTCCTCCGGATAGTCCCGAAACGTCCACTTCGTCCAAAAAGGCGTCGATGCGCGGCTCCAACGCCGCGAAATCTCGGTCGAGCACCTCGGAGGCGCGCAGGATCGACTGAATTACCCGAGGGTGCTCCTGCAGCCGCACGATCCCCAGCCGCGTCATCGGAGCCGTGGTTCCCAGAGGAGCTTCTTTCTGGTAGATGGCGTATTCTCGGCCAAAGACGGCCTCGGTGGCGGTGGACTGCCAGACGGCGTAGCCGTAAGCCTGGCCGCCGATTTCCGCCCGGGTCCCCACCGTAAACAACAGGTCGTCCACCGACTGCGCCCGCAACCCGCTGGCCCCCGCAGTCATCACTATCGCCAGACCCCAGGCCCGGGTCGCCCGGCTCCCGCAAAGTCGCTGCACCCAACTTCTGCCCCTCACCGAGCGGCCAGTGGGCTCTGACAATCTAAAAATAAAGCTCAACATGCTCACGCCTCTCTTCAAAACTTGCAAAAAAGTTCTCTGCCAAGACCGCCCGGCCTCAGCCCTCAGAGTTCCACCGACCAAGAGTCCACGTAGGTCATCTTCACTTCCTTGCCGAACTTCAGGCACAGCGGGCAGGGGCCTGCTTTACCCGAAATTTGCCCGCGCCCCGCAAAGCGAAACTCCCCGGCATCCTTCACCCCGATCAGCGTCACATCGCCCCGCACTGAGACCGCGCAGAGAGCCTCCCCGCTGATCCCTGCTAGCAGCTTCCCGCCGAAAACCGGGCCTTCGACGAAGAAAAAGACCCCCGCACCGACTCCCGCCGAAATCCGGAACATGCACGTCGCCGGGATGCCCAGCAGCACCTCGCTGATCGGCAGCCAGACCTCCCCGTAGGCGTAGCCACCCGTAAAAGGCGGAGTCCCCAGCACCTCCGCCGCCAACGGATCGACCATCAACAGCGGCTCGATCGAGCAGGTCCGCCCCAAAAAGATGCCCCCCGCAGCCTCGTAGCTGCTAAACCGCATCCCGACACTGGCCGCGATATAGTTTTCCAGCGCACCGAAAGCCGCTGCCGCCTGCAGTTCGAAAATCTCGAAAGTCTCAAAATCCAGCCCCCCGCCGGTCATCCGAAAGGCTCCCGCCAGACCCGACGGCAGCGTCCGCCCGTTGTTGGTGGTCAAGGAGAACTTGGTCGCGACATCGGCCCGCATGTCAGGAGAAATCCATTCCAGCGAAACATCCAGCGCCCCCAGCGAAATCTCCGTCAAAATGCTTCCCGCCGGCCCGCTGCAAGAACCCTGCCCATCACTCTGCAACTGGAGATACTCCATATACCCCCGGAATTGCAGCGGTGCCGGCACCTGCCACTCAAAACGGGCATCGATCCGCAGCTTGGTCAAGGCATCCCCGCGAAAGTGGGCATAGCCGTCGATCTCACCCGAGCCCAGCTTGTCACCCAGATCGCTCAAGAACGGGTTGATCTGCTTCTCCAGCTCGCCAATCGTGTCCGTTATCAAGTCCCGGATCATCGCGTTCACCTCGGCGAAAACCCCCGCGATCGCGGTCTCCACGGCGGTATTTAGGTCGTAGAGATACTGCTTCAGGGTGTATTGAATGTCCGAGACAAAGCGCGCCGCCCCGACGCGATCCTCTAGCTCCTGCCGCAGTCTCGCCACCACCTCGGCCTTGGGATACTCCTCAAAGGGGTTGGGAATCCGCCCGAGCTGGGCGGACGGATACGCCTCGCGGTAAGCCCGATCCAGTTCATCCAGAAAGCCGTCCGCCTCAGTGCGGATTCCCGCTGCAATTTCCTGAATCTCGGCCTGAGCCCGATTCAGCACCGCCTCGATGTTGGCCCGGATAGCCCCCACCTGACCGTTCACCTCCGCCAGTTGCGACCGCACCTCGGCTAGCTGGCCGCGCAATCCCTCGATCACCCGCTGAATCTCCGCCAAAGTCGGCTCGGCCTTGGCCAACAAGGCATCGAGCTGGCGGTTGATCTCGCTCTCACTCTCGGCCAACTGCTGGGCGATCACCGTTGCTATGGCGGGGTCTAGAAGCTCGCTCAGCAGGGCCGCGATCAGGTTCTGCACCACCGCTCGCTCCCCTTTGACCTTGGCCAGAATCCCCGGAACCACGTCAAAGTTGGGCACCGTGGGCAGATCCACCTGCACCCCCGTCGCCGTGCGGTAAAGCTGGGCTGAGACCGCTGCCAGAGCCCGGTCGATCTGGGCCAGGCGCCCATCGATCTCACTCAGAATCCCCGTTCCTTGGTCCAGCTTGCCCTGCAATTCCTGAATCTTGCCGACCAGCAAGCTCGAAGCAGCGTTGGCCGGGTTGTAAAGATACTGGTTGAGTAGCGGGTCGGCGTAGGCGGCCCGATAGTCCGAAAATAGATCCGGCCCGTTGTTCTGGGCCGCATTCAGGGCCGTCGTGAAGCGAGAACCTAGCTGGTCGTAAAGCGGGCTGAGAATCTGCCCCTCGATCTCCTCAAAAAGGTAGTCGTAAAGCCGGTCAATTCGGTCGTTCAACAGCGTCGCCAGGTTGTCGATACCCTCCTCGACCTCGCCCGCCACCGTCTCGCGCACCCCATCGACGAAAGCCTTCCCCGCACCGAGTTTTTCTTCGGCGACACTGTA
>DAIQNO010000304.1:0-3292 GCA_036788355.1 Opitutales bacterium
AATCCCGATCCCCCCAATCTTGATGAATTGGGTCATGAAGGCGTCAACTGCCAGGGTCAGCCGCGAGACCTCGAAACGCCGAGGGTCGTGATTGCTGGAATAGCGTGCTGCCATGACAGGATGATTGATGCTAACGGATGTAAAATGATGATGGACCGGGAAGCATCCGGAAACAGAGAGTGGCTATTATGGACCTGGATTGCAGGGAAATGGGCCGTTGGCAACCGAGGTGACCTCCAGCCCGATTCTCCTTCCAAGTCCAGTATGGTCAGCCACCGACGGCTAGAGAGCTGCCGACGTTTCCGATCTGGATGCCCCTTCCGAAGAGACCTCAGTGCTGAGGCGACTACCTGAGGGCATCGAGAGTTTCACTGGCCACCGAAGCAGGCAGAGGGAAGTAGCGGTTATCAACCACAACTTGCTGGCCTTGCCGTGAAAGGATATACCGAAGGAACTCAAAAGTCGTCGTATCCATCCGCCGATTGGGTGCCTTGTTGACGTAAACCATCAGGAAACGAGCGAGCGGGTAATCCCCGGTCATCACATTTTCCACCGTCGGGTGAAACAAGAGGTCCCCGCCCTCGTTGGACAGGGCCAGCATCTTGACCCCAGATGTCCGATAGCCAATCCCGGAATAGCCGATCCCATACAGGTCGCTGGCGATGCCGCTGACTACCGAAGAGGACCCCGCCTGCTCGTTGACCGAGTCCTTAAAGTCACCATCGAGCAAGGCTACGCTCTTGAAAAAGCCGTAGGTGCCTGAGGACGAGTTGCGTCCATAAAGATTGACCCGACGACCTTGAAAAGGCCCTCCCAGGCCGACGTCCGTCCACAGCGTAATGTTCTGCCCCCCACGCTTGAGGGTGCTCGAAAACATTCCGTCAATTTCCTGGAGGGTCAGCCCCAGCAGCGGGTTGTCTTTATGGGCATAAACCACCAGGGCATCGATACCCACGTAAACCAGGGTCGGGGCGTAGCCATAGACATCGGTGAAGGCGTCGATTTCTGAAGCCCGCATCTCACGGCTCATCGGCCCGAGTTGCGCGGTTCCCTCCACCAATGCCGGAACAGCGGTCGAAGATCCCTTTCCTTCGACCTGCACCCGCACATTGGGGTAGATCGCTTGAAAACCCTCCGCCCAGGAGGTCATCATGTTGTTAAGCGTATCCGAGCCGATCGAGTTCAGGCTGCCGGAGACCCCAGGCACCCGCTCGTAGGTCGGCAACTCCGGATCAAGGTCAGCCCAGGCGAAAACCGGTAACACGGCGAGGGCTAGACTGAGAAATTTGGCATTCAAGGACATTGCGATGACGGGGTTGGTAGTTATCGGATTCGGTGGTTAAACGTGGGAAACGGATTTAAGTCCAATGAATTAAGGTTAAATTCCGGTGACAGCGTGACAGTTGTGTTACGAAAATGGGCATCCCCGGGGGCTCGTAGTTGTCGGGGCGGGCAATCCTTCGGACACAGCAGCACTCACAGTTCAGTTTTGGCCTGGGCACGGACGAGCAGCTCAGCCCGAGCCGCCATCAGGGCCGGGCTGCGGATCAGCCGCAACAATTCCGCTGCTTCGCCGACCTGCCCGAGTTCCGAGAGCAATCTGGCCCGCTGCAAGCGCGCCCAGTCTCGCGTTAAGCCATCGGTGGCCGCGAGCTCGAGCCACTTCCAATGCTCAGCGGCGGCCTGAAATTGAGGCGGCTGCTGCCGGAGGTAGGCTTCGGCGAGTTTCTCGCGAAAGAGTGGCTCGCTCGGCTCCAGCCGCACGCAGGCTTCCCAGGCAGCCAAGACGGTGCTTTCAAGGGCGTCGAGCGTCGCCCAACCCTCCTGCACAAGCCTGTCCCGGAAGGTCACTAAAAGCTCCCCGAGCTGGTAGTGATACACCGCGACCTCCGGAGCGAGTTGGGTAGCCGCGACGAAATAGGCGGCGGCCAGGGTGGCCTCGCCCGTTTCGGCGAGGTGATTGCCAATCTGCTGCTTAACCACAGCGATGGTGGGGTCGAGTTCGTTGGCAGCGACGAAAAAATAGATGGCCCGCTCCGGACGACCGATCGCCCGGAGCCACTTTCCGTAGAGGATCATCGCGTGCAGGTCTGTGGGAAAGGCCACCAGGTGATTTTCGAAGCGCTGGGCCACCGTTTCCACTTGCTGCACCAGTGACCGATCCAACCCGGTGCCACTGATCGAGCCCTGCGCGTCCCGCAGGGCGGCGAGCACCGCTTCACTCTGCTCGACCAGCTCGATGAGTCGCCGCTCGGCCAAGGTCTCCGCGTCAATCCGCCCGTGAGCTGCCCCTTTCGCCGTGGCGGCGTCCGCTCGACCGGCGGCATTGCGCTCTATGCTGTTGGCGGCTGGGCCGCTTTCGGCGGCTCCGGATGGGCGAGGTCGGTTGTCGGTGGTGCCGGCGACCTGAGCACGGCTGGCGGAGGGCAGGGAGGGCTGCGTTTCTGCGGAGCGATGGTCGGGTGCATGGCTCGCACAGCCGCCCAGCAGCCAGAGCGTGAAAAACGCGCCGAGGGCCGACGCTGTTCCCAGGGCCACGGTCAAAACGGCACGCCCAAGCCCCAGAAACGCCAGGGCGGCACCCCTCAGGCTCTCCTTCCGTTTTGGCACTGACGAAGCCGAACTCGGTGTGATTGGCGAGCAACACCGGGATAGGAGAGGCCGTGATGCCAGTTTCATGGGTTCGAGGTTGCCGATTCGTTGGACACCGTTATGCCGCCATGGGGTTCGTTTACCTTAGAACCTGCCGACTGTTGGCTTATCGGCGGTTGGTTGGCCTTCTGTGGAGATTTTGTCAGTTCATCCGGCACTTCGAACAAGAAAGCCGGCACCCCCCGGTTAATCGACACCGATTCCACTCGAACCTCCGAAAATAGCTGCCCATTGACCGTCAGCCGCGTCAGAAACGGATAACTCGCCCCCCCTCCGATCTCCCTGAAGTCGCTATACTCCACGGTGCTCTCGCGAACCCCATCGGCCACGCGATCCCTCACCACTTCTTGCACCACCTGGAGGGAGTCCGGATTCAGCAAAATCAGCACCTCCCGGTCGGGACGATCTGGCGGTTGGTAGCGGATCGCTTCCAGATTCCGTGCCGGTGACAGGCCGGTGGGCACCGTAGAAAATCGCTCTGGAAAGCTGGAAAACTCCAGTAGTGGCGAACCGAGGCGGGCCAGGGTAATGATTTCGGCCCCTTGCTCGCTCGCGGTGATGTCCTCGACAAAAACATCGCCCTGCGGATTAGTGAGGCGCGCCCAAACGGTGCGGCCATCAAAAGCGTCGGTGCGCTCCA
>DAIQNO010000305.1:0-3288 GCA_036788355.1 Opitutales bacterium
ATGCGGGCCGCGACCCAGGCGCCGGTGATGGCGGCGGTGCGGGTGCCGCCGTCGGCCTGCAGGACATCACAATCGACCCACAGGGAGAGGCCGGGCAGCTTGCTGAGATCCACCACCGCCCGGAGAGCGCGGCCAATCAGCCGCTGGATTTCGACGCTGCGGCCATCGACCTTGCCCTTGGCGGCGTCTCGCGGTTTCCGGGTGAGGGTTGAGTAGGGCAGCATGGCGTATTCCGCCGTGATCCAGCCGCCGGGGACGCCCTGGGCCTTCATCCAGCCGGGCACGTTTTTATCCAGGGTGGCCGCGCAGATCACCTGGGTCTGGCCAAAACGGCAGAGCACCGAGCCGTCGGCGTGCGGGGCAATGCCCGGCACTAGCGCAATGCTCCGCAGGTCGCCCGCGCTCCGCCCGTCCGCACGGTGCCCGGTTTCGTCAATCAGAATGGTTTCAGCTTTCATCGCGACCCACTCCATCCGCTGCGGCAACGCCTGACAAGACCCGTTGCTACCGGAAGTGGGTGTCCCGCGCAAGTTGAGGGCCACAGAATCGCATCACCACCGAGAGCCCCGAAATATCGAAGCATTAAAAAGTTGTCCTCAGGATGGGCAGAAAATCAATTTTATCTCAAAAATCCCCCTTCCCTCTGCTCTCTATTCCGTGTCCTCAGTGCTCTTAATGGTAGAAGCCTGCAATCCCATCACCACGGAGACCGCCAAGGTCACGAAGGAGTTTTCCGAAAAATAGGCGTAAATGCCAAAGCCGTCCAGTCGGAGACAACCGATGAAAAGTGCATTCCGACTAATCGGAAAAAAACTTTAATAAAAGTGGCTCTCTATTCCGTGTCCTCAGTGCTCTCCGTGGTAGAAGCCTACTATGTCATCGCCACGGAGGGCCCCGAAATATCGAAGCATTTCACTTGGCGGACGCTCTAGGTGGCGACGGGTTCTTCGATGAGGAGCTGCCAGACCCCTTGGGCGAGGCCGTGGCAGAGGGGCTGTTCCGGGGTGGTCAGCTCGGCGGCGCGGAGAACTTCGAGGAGGTGGTCGGGCACGTCGCCACGGAACCAGTGCCACCACCACGGCCAGAGGGCCTGTTCTGTCTCGGCCGCCAGCAGCGGCAGCAGGGCATCGACCACCAGCGTCTCCAGCCGGGTGCCGCCGATCGCGCCCGCCAGCGGCCCCGCAGCCAGCAGGTCGCGACGAGCTGCGAGGTGCCCCTGTCGGCGGGCCATGCGGGTCGGCTGGTCACCGGATAAAGGCGGCAAGTCGGCCCCCCAAGCGGCGAGCGCGTCGGGCCAGGCGGGGGACTGCGCCAGCAGGTGCAGGTATTGCCCCAGGCGCTTGCGGGGGTGGTTTTCGGGCCGAGACCCCGCCAGTCGCCAGTCGCTTTCGGCAAAGTGGTAGAGCGCCTCGACGCTCTGCCCGGCCATTTCAGCCAGCGGAAACTGCCCGGCCAGGCGCAGCATCGGAGCCCGGTTGCGAGCGTAGCCCAACACCTCCAATGCGGACAGGTGGCAGGCCTCGGCCCACCCCAGCATCGCCAGCCGCTGCCGGGCCAGGGCCACCTTCTGCCGCCAACGCGCCAGGGCCGCCTCCCGCACCCGCCGAAGCCGGGCCGCTGGCTCGATCGCCCGCAGCCACCCGGCCAGACCGCCGTCACCGGTGGTCAAGAGTTGCTCCAGAGCCTGCTCTGCGGCGATCGACTCCAGATCCTGGCGCAACTGCGGCAGCAGCACCAGCACGGCGGGCTCTCGACCAGCCGCCGTCCGCGCCGGGATCCTCCCCGGCCCGGTTTCGCGGTACACCACCACGTGCAGCCCGACGCCGTTAAAGGCCGGGTTACCGCCGTGGCCGTGGCGGTGCCAGTCACCCTCATAAAAGTGCATCTCGACATCGCCGTGGCAGGTTTCCCCGCCTAACTGCCAAACCGCCCCGCGAAAATCCGGCCCCTCATGGTGGTTCCAGAGGCCCGGACGCAGCACCACCAGGGGCTCACCGGCAGCGGTGCGGAGGTCCGCTGTCTCAAAATCCTGCTGCACCCACAGGCGGTGCAAAACGCGCTCGGAAATGGCCACCGGCCCGAACAGGCCCTGGATTTCGGCCACCCCGACCACCTTCGGCCCCGCACCGGGCGGCACCGGCCCCAACGAAGCGATGGGCGGACGAGTCTGCCCTGAAACCTCCGCTGCCGATCCCTGCGCCGCGCCCTCCATCGAAGCTTCAGCAAGCGGGAACCCACCCCTAGGAAGCAACCCCCAAAAGCACCCACGACGGTGGAAAACGACCGGGAAACCGCGCCCGTTTCCCGTGGCGAGGAGCCCCGCAGGGCAGGATACCCTGAGGCCGCCTACAACGGCAGCGTCTCCAGCCAACCCCGAGACCGCAACAGCCCCAGCACTGCCTCGGTCGCCTCCTCCAGAGGCATCGCCGAAGTATCGACCACCAAATCGGCGTCCTGCGGCGCCTCGTAGGGGTCTGAAATGCCGGTAAACTCCGTAATCAAGCCCAGCCTGGCCTTGGCATAAAGCCCCTTCCGGTCGCGAGCCTCGCAGACCGCCAGCGGCGTATTGACGTGAATCAGCAGAAAGCCCCCCTCTGCCGCCACCATCGCCCGCACCGCCTCCCGCGTGGCCGCATAAGGCGCGATCGGGGCGCAAATCGCCAAGCCGCCGTGCTTCACGATCAAGCTGGCCACAAAGCCGATCCGACGGATGTTCAGGTCGCGATGCTCCTTAGAAAAACCCAGCTCGGACGACAGGTTCGCCCGCACCAGATCGCCATCCAGCAGCGTCGCCGTGCGCCCACCATGCTCTAGCAGCCGCACCAGCACCTCGTTGGCCAAAGTGGACTTCCCCGAGCCCGACAGTCCCGTAAAAAAGATGCAGCAGCCCCGCTGGGCCGCCGGAACGTCCAGCGCCTGCTCACCCTGGTGACCACGTTGCGACGGCAGCGGATGCAGCCGCAGCCCACCCAACGAGCCCGGCGCACTTTTGGCCTCACCGACCGGCACCACCAACACATCCCCGCCAAAAGCCAACGCCACCGTCACCCGCCGCTCCAACGTGGACTCCGGCGGCGACGACACCAGCACAAAGGTGCAGCGGCCATCGTCGTAGCCACTCAGGGCCTCCAAGACCAAGCGCACCCGCCGAAAATGCCGCGCATCGTCCCGGCTCCGGGGAGTGGACAACACCAACACCAGCAGTCGCGCACTGGCCGGCAGCTCATCCAGCACCGAGGCCACCTCCGACGGGGCCGGCGGCGCGCCCAGAGGCCACACCCAAGTCTC
>DAIQNO010000306.1:0-3284 GCA_036788355.1 Opitutales bacterium
TCATTCCCGATCTCCCGCCCGTATCCCGGCTCCGTCGATCCGGCACCCCCATTTCTCTTAAAAATTGAGCCCTACCTGTGCGATGAACACTCCTGAAGATAACGTCTGGCGACGCCGGGACTTGATCGCGATCGAAGATCTTACCGTGGCGGAGCTGGAGCAGATTTTCGCCCTGGCGCGCCAATTCAAGCAGCGCTCCGTGCTGGCCAATAAGCGCAACCCGGCGTTGCAAGGGCGCAGCGTCGTCAACTTGTTTTTTGAGCCTAGCACCCGCACGCGATTGGCCTTTGAGGTCGCCGCGCAGCGCTTGATGGCCGACGTCAGCATCGTCAGCACGGATTCCTCCAGCTTGGTGAAGGGTGAGAGCCTCCGTGACACGGTGCGCAACGTGGAAGCCCTCCGGGCGGACGTGATCGTGATCCGGCACCCGGCGGCAGGTTCTGCCCAATACGTCGCCAACTTTGTGGGCATTCCGGTGATTAACGCGGGCGATGGGGCGCATGAGCACCCAACCCAGGCCCTTTTGGATGTCTTTACCCTCCGCGAGAAACTGGGGGAAGACCTCCGTGGGCGCCGGGTGACGATCCTCGGCGACATCCTCTTCAGCCGAGTCGCGCGGAGCAACGTCTGGGCGCTGACTAAGTTGGGCGTCGAGGTTACGTTGGCGGGTCCCGCGACCCTCGTGCCGCTGACCGCCGCTTGCCTCGGCGTGCCGGGGCTGGTGCGCGTGGTGCACCGCCGCGAGGAGGCCCTGGAAGGGGCCGACGCGGTGATGCTCTTGCGGATCCAGCATGAACGCATGACCTCCACCCACTTCCCCAACCTCGGGGAATACACCAACCAGTTCGGACTCAATCGCGACTGTGCGGACGCCCTGCCGCCGCAGGCTCTGATTATGCACCCCGGCCCGATCAATCGCGGGGTCGAGTTAGACGACTTCCTGGCCGACAGCCGTCGCAGCGTGATCCTCGACCAGGTCACCAACGGCATCGCCGTCCGCATGGCCGTCCTCTTCCTCTGCACCGCCGCCGGCCGCCAACAACGCACCGATCCCGTGGCCCTGTGACGTTCTACGGTTGGCTGACCTTGGGGGCTTCGGGAGGGGGGACGCTCCGGAGGTAGCGTTCGAGGGCGCGGCGGTTGTGGCGGTGGATCCAGGCGGCTTGTTGGTCGAGGGTGCCGGTTCGGAGGAGGTGCACGAATTCCCGGTGTTCCTGGTTGGCGGTGGCGAGGTCTTCGGGCGGGGTGTGGGCAAAGCGGAGGTTACGGAGGCGCTCCCATTCTTCGCCGGCACGGGTTAGCGCTTCGAGGATGCGACTCAGCCCAGCGAGGCGGGGCGTGCAGGCGTGGAAGTCGCGGTTGGCGTGCAGCCAGGTGCGGTGGTCGGCGGGAGACTCCATAACGAGGCACAGCCGTTCCATTTCGACGATAATGACCGGCCAGGTGTCTGCGGGAACGAGGCTGAGGGCGGCCGTTTCGAGGGCTTCCAGGAGGGAAAAGATTTCCGCCATGGCCTGCAGGGGCACGTCCGAAACTACTGCTCCGGCATGGGGGCGGATGGTCACCAGGCCCTCGCGCTGGAGCTGGGTGAGGGCTTCGCGGATCGGGATGGCACTCATCCCGAGCTGTCGGGCAATTTGGTCGATGATGAGGCGATCACCAGGTTGAAAGTCACCCGAAATGATCTTGGTGCGGAGGGCGTCGCGGGCGACCTGTTGCTTGGTCGGAACGGGTGTTGGGGTTAGCTGAATCATTTCCGGGTGGCTGGGAGTTTTCTCGGGTCAAGTCGGCCAGAGCCATCGTCGTGACGGTTCTGTAGTGCCCGTTTTGGCGGGCGAAAAAGGGGACGCCGTTTTTCTTTGGGGAAAATCAGCAGGATGGACATTATCGGGTTGACGCAGACTGAAAGACGGCTGTATTTATTACAAAATATATGATCAATTGGACGTCCGCTCCGGAGCTTTGTTTGCTTGGATCAAAGTTGGCGGATTGCTTTGCGCTGGCCAAGCGGAAAGTGGTGTCTCTCGACGCGACCTATCCAGTGGATCGCGGTTCACCGGTCTTTACGGTCGGTGGGCAATACACCTCGCGGGGGTGGACGGAATGGACGGAGGGTTTTCGTTACGGCATCGCCATCTTGCAGTTTGATGCCACCGGGGATGAGGAAATGTTAACCTCGGGTCGGCATCAGACGGTGGCTCGGATGGCCTCCCACGTCTCGCACGTCGGCGTGCACGATCACGGTTTTAACAACCTTTCAACCTACGGGAATCTGCGGCGGCTGGCGTTGGAGGGGCGCTGGGCGGCGGGAGCCTGGGAGGTGACCTTCTACGACTTGGCACTAAAGGTTTCCGGGGCGGTGCAGGCCGCGCGGTGGACGCCGTTACCAACGGGAGGGTTCTTACACTCGTTCAACGGGGCACATTCCCTCTTTGTCGATACCATCCGCTCCTGCCGGGTTTTGATGGTCGCCCATCGGCTGGGGCACGTGCTGATGGGGGAGGGCGATCGCAAGATCAACCTGCTGGAGCGTGCTTTACAGCACATTGCGAGCACAGCGCGTTACAACGTATTCTACGGGGAGGGCCGCGATGCCTACGACGTGCGGGGGCGGACCTGCCATGAGGCGATTTTCAATGTCAAAGATGGCGCGTTCAGGTGCCCGAGTTCCCAGCAGGGGTATAGCGCCTTTACCACGTGGACGCGGGGTCAGGCGTGGGCGATTCTGGGTCTTGCGGAGGAGTTGGAGTTTCTGGCGACGTGCTCGGATGCCGAGTTGGATCCGCTGGGCGGCAGGGCTCACTGGGAGGCGCTGTTGTTGAAGGGTGCCCTGGCCACGGCGGAGCATTGCGTGAATGAGTCGCCGACGTGCGGGGTGCCTTACTGGGATACCGGCGCGCCGCACTTGGGAAAGCTGGGTGATTACCGGAACCGCCCGGCGGAGCCGCTGAATCCGTGGGAGCCGGTGGATAGCTCGGCGGCAGCGATCAGTGCCCAAGGGATGCTGCGCCTCGGTCGCTACTTGGAAAGCCGCCAGGATGGCGACCTGGAGCCACTGGAGTCGGTGATCGGCAGCAAGACGCCTCAGGATGGCGTTGAGCCTCTGGGGGTCGATCGGTTGAACTTGGCACAATGTTATACCAAAGCGGGGCTGAAGATGGCCGAAACGCTGCTGGCGGAGCCTTATCTGTCAACCGATGACGCCCACCAGGGGCTGCTGCTGCACTCCATTTATCATCGGCCTAACGGTTGGGACTTCTCGCCGCAGGCGGGCTTGGCACCCT
>DAIQNO010000307.1:0-3274 GCA_036788355.1 Opitutales bacterium
TTTAGTGGTTTCGGCCCATGTTGCAGAGGAGTCTTTGTATTTTTCGTCAGGAGCTTACCTTCTCCGGGCGGGTTCAACCAGTAACCTAGTGCCTCAGTTCAATCCGGCATAGAATAGCATTTCGCTCCGTCCGCCTCGGCACAGTTTTGCTTCATGGGTGCGCGGCAAGGTGTTGCGTTGCCGTTTCGATGAAACCTGGAAGGTCCTCGGCGAGGGAATGAGGCAGGGTAAAGCCTGCAGCGCAGGGATGCCCGCCACCGCCATAACGCAGGGCGAGCTGATCGACCCGGCGGGCCGGATCAGTGGCCCGGAGGCTGCATTTCCAACGTCCGTCGGGCAATTCCTCGAAGGCAGCGGCAATGGCCACGCCCTCGGCATCGCGGAGGAGGCCACCGAGATTTTCGGCGTCCTCACGGGTGGTGTTGGTCTCGGTAAAGTCGCCCAGGGTCAGCTGGGCAGTGGCCAGGAGGCCATCGGCGTAACGTCGCCGACTCGCCAGAAAGCGCTCCAGCAGGTCGAGGCCACCCCAGGGTCGCCCCTCCAGCACGGCCGCCGCTACCCCCAGAGGGTTGGCCCCTTGCCGCACCAGCCAGCCGGCCAGCTCGAAGGTGCGGGCGGACAGGTTGGCATAGCGAAAACCACCGGTATCGGTGAAGAGACCGAGGTAAAGCGCGTTGGCGGTGGCCGCGTCTACTGGCCATGCGAGATCCTGGGCCAAGCCAGCAATCAACTCGCAGGTCGCGGTGGCGTCTGGGGCGATCAGGTTATGCCGCGCAAAACCGGGGTTGGTGACATGGTGATCGAAGTTTCCCCAGGCCGGCGGCAGGTTTGGCCCCAGCAACTGGCCCACGCGATCCATACCCGCGCTATCCACGTAAATCGCCGCTGCCGCGTCGCCCACCGTCAGTGCCTCGAACTCCCAGGGAGTT
Organism: Opitutales bacterium; assembly: GCA_036788355.1. Classification (GTDB taxonomy): domain Bacteria; phylum Verrucomicrobiota; class Verrucomicrobiia; order Opitutales; family Cerasicoccaceae; genus DAIQNO01. The sequence goes on from DAIQNO010000307.1 coordinate 930, forward strand.
CCCTCACAAAAGGGCCGCAGGCGGGGTGGGGCCGGGTGCTGATTGTAAGCCGTCGCGGCAATGCCCAAGGAGCGCAACAGCCGCGTCAAAGCCGTCGCAGCACCCAGGCAGTCACCATCGGGGCGGACGTGGCTGACGACGGCCACCGGCTGGCCGGAAACGGCTCGAAGGTCGTCAAGGAGTGCCTCAAAGGCGGCGTGATGCTCAGGAAACGTCATTCCCGCAACGATAGCCACCCAACCGGCCATCGCCACGCCAAAATCCACCGTTTTAGGCGACCACGGCACTGCCAACTGCCCCCGTGGCTCCGGGCGGAAAAATGCTTCCTGGGGCCATGCCCAGAGCCCGCAGTGGGTAAAGTTGATTGCTCGCAAAGCGGTTACTTGGAACGGGAGTGGGACGTCAGAAGGGGTTGCTTGCGGTGACCTAGTTGGTTTAGCGTCTCGATATGGCAGAAATCTTGACCGTGGTGGCCAATGGCCGACCCCATGACGTGGCTCCTGGCACCACTTTGCCCGCTTTCATCGTCTCACTCGGCCTTATCCCGACCCAGGTTGTCGTGGAGCGCAATGGCCTGGCCCTGACCCCCGGTGAAGCCTCCGCCGTCACCCTCCATCACGGCGACACCCTCGAAATCGTCCGTATCGTCGCCGGGGGCTAGTCGCCGGGTCGCGTTTCGGCTTGGGCCGGTTTCCTTGCCGAAAACGTCGAGGAAAAGGGTTCCGGGGCGGCACTGGCGAGGTTAGGGCGGAGGGCTTCTTGGCGGTCGTGCTGTCGCAGAAAGTCGAAGACTTTTTGGGCGAGGATGGGGCCAAAGCCGTCTATCTCCGCGATGTCTTGAGCTGTGGCCGAACGGAGATTTGCCAGGGAGCCAAAGCGTTCCATCAGGAGCTGACGGCGGTTCTTTCCGAGACCAGGGACATCCAGGAGGATGCTTTCCTTGATTTTATCGGAGCGTAGTTTGCGGTTAAAGGAATTGGCGAAGCGGTGCGCTTCGTCGCGCAGGTGCTGGAGCAACCTCAGCCCATCGTGCTCACGCGGCAGGCAGAGGGGCTCGCGGCCATCCGGAAAGACGATGGTCTCCTCTTTTTTGGCTAAACCGATCAAGGGAGGTGGTTCCAGGTTATGCTCGGCGAAGGCCGCCAAGGCCGAGGAGACCTGCCCCGCGCCGCCGTCGATCACCACTAAGTCTGGAAAAGCCCGCTCCTCTTGAGCGAGACGGCGGTAGCGGCGTCCGACGACTTCACGCATGGCGCGAAAGTCGTCGTTGCCGATGAAAGTCTGGATGCGGAATTGGCGGTATTGGCCTCGGTCGGGCTGGCCGTCCTTAAAGCGCACCATGGAGGCCACGGCGTGGGTTCCGGAGATGTGGGAGATGTCAAAGCACTCCAAGGTGGCCGGCGGGTAACGCAGTTGAAGGGCCTCCTGGAGGGCTACGAGGGCTGACTGCCGGGTCTCGGAGGCATCCTGGAGGAAGCGGATAGGGTCGCCACGACCGGTAAAGCGGCGGGCCGGTGCCAGGGTGCGCTGGAGGGCTTCCAGGCGGTCGCGCAGCAGGGCGGCTCGCTCAAACTCCCGCGCCTCGGCGGCCTTTTTCATCTCCTCGCGGAGCTGTTCCATCATCTCGCGCGTTTTCCCGGCCAGGAACTCGCACGCGGCGGCCAGTCGCTCCCGGTAGGCCTCGGGGGTCACGGGTTCCTCCGCAGCGAAAATTTCAGCCCGGGCATCATCGTAAAACTGCCAGCTTCCGTCGCCGAGGTCGGTCGGCTTAGCATCACCAAGGAGCACCCCGAAACGACGCCGCATTTCGGCGAGGGTCTGCCGGAGCAGTCCTGAGTGGGCGTAAGGCCCAAAGTAGCGGGCACCGTCCTCCCGGCGATTCCGGGTCAGGCGAAATCGCGGCAGCACCTCCGTCTCGTCAAGCCGCACCAACAGGAACTGCTTATTATCGGTAAAGTCGGTATTATACTTCGGTCGATACTCCTTGATCAGACGCCCTTCTAGCAGGAGGGCTTCGGCCTCACTGCGGACTTCGATGGTCTCGAAGTCGCAAATCAGATCGAGCATGGCCAGCACCTTGGGCTGAGCCACGGTCTGGCGACGAGAGGGCTGAAAGTAGCTGCCGACACGATTCCGCAGGCTCTTGGCTTTCCCAACGTAGAGCACCGTCCCAAGGCGGTCCTTCATCAGGTAAACCCCAGGGGTCAGCGGCAGTCGCCGCAGTTTCTCCTTAATCTGGGAGTGTTGCTGTTCCGTGCGCATGGAGCCGCCAGCAACTGCCAGCGTCCAAGAACCTTACCGCCGTCGATCGATTTCCGCCAACCCTAGAGTCAGAAAACGGAAGC
>DAIQNO010000308.1:0-3247 GCA_036788355.1 Opitutales bacterium
GCCAATCCTCGTTGAAACGGCCTGTCAACGCCGATGGCCGGGTCAAGGCTGACGCACCCCGTTCCCTCAACCCAGTGTGTCGCTCCCTCGCCTTGACCGTCGGATCACCCCAGCCACCCCGACCGCCACCGGCTACGGGCGGTCTTGCAGGGCGAAGACGCGGCGCATCAGGCTGGTTGAGCGGGCGTTGAGGTCGGTGCGGATTCTCGCTTCCTCCTTGGCCACCACGTCGAAAAGGCCACGGAGGGCCTCCCGCACGATGTAATCTTCCAGGTTGGGCTCGACGCGTTCGACCAACGGCAGGCGGTTGTAGGCCGTCACCGTCTCCGTCCAGAAAGTCCGCGCCTGGAACTTATCCAGGGAATCAATCACCACCGGGCGAAACTCCTGGACGAGCTGCTCATAGGTGCGCTCGCGCAGGTAGGCGGTCGCAGCGTCCGGTTGGCCCATCAGGATGCCCATCGCATCCGGTAGCGTGATGCTGCGGATGGCGTTGATGAAGATCGGTTGGGCCGAGCGGGCGGCATCCTCGGCTGCCTGATTGATTTTTTCGAGGGCCAGCGCTTCGACCCGCTGAAATCCGGGCACTCCGCTGAGGAGGTCGGTCACTTTACGGGCTTCCGCAGGGAGCTGGATTCGATACGGGCTGTTGAGGTAACCGCCCTGCTGGGAAAGCGCTTCCGAGCCCCGCGTGATCCCCTGTTCCAGTGCCTGCTTCAAGCCGAGCGCGACCTCCTCAGAGGTGACGTCATTGCTGAAAACCTCGCCGAGCATTTTCCCGAAATCCGGCGAGGTGGAACAGCCTCCCGTGAGGAGCGAAAGTGCCGTCAGAGCCGTCAGAGCGGCTAAAAACGGGCGTTGGCAGCGGTGGCGGGGGGTCATGGTCGAAAAAGGGGGGAGAGGTGGGGGTTGAGCCAAGGGCAGGGGGCTCGCGGCACCTGTGGGGTCGCGGTCAATTCTGTGGTTGTGGGCGGCGGCGGACGTAGGGGTTGCCGGTGGCTTCGGTGCCGACGGAGGTTTCCGGGCCGTGGCCGGGGTAGAGCACGGTGTCGTCGGGTAGGGTGTAGATCTCCCGCTGAATGGCGTCCAAGAGGGCCTGGTGGTTGCCGCTGGGCAGGTCAGTTCGCCCGATGCTGCCCGCGAAAACGGTGTCACCTACGAAAGCGGCGCGAAGGCTGGGCCAGTAAAAGATCACGCTGCCGGGGCTGTGGCCAGGAACGTGCCGAATTTCGACAGTTTCCCCCCAGATTGCGCGGGGACCCGCCGCCACCCACTCATCGACGGCCACGGGCGACATCGTCAGGGGCATCTGAAAGAGATCGAGTTGGGACTGGGGGCGGCTGAGCAGGGCCGCATCACTCGGATGGGCCAGCACGGGTATCTTGGCCGCGTCTCCGGAGGCTGCCAGCTCCGCACAGCCGAGGATGTGGTCAAAGTGGCCGTGCGTCAGCCACAGGCCCACGAGACGGGCGCTAGCAGCCCGGAGCGGCCCGGTTACTGCCTCGGCCACGGCCAGCGGGGCGTCGATGACCACCGCCTCCCGCAGGCCCTGGTGGATCAGCAGGTAGGCGTTGGTGCCCAGGGGCGGGAGTTCAAAGCAATGCACCGAAATCATGCCCTGACTCTGGCGGCTCCACTCCGGGAGGCAACCCTTTCCCCCGCCCATCGCCTGGCGGAGTGCGTGTAATTTAACTGCGTGGAGGCGAGGTCAATCTCGCCAGTAAGACGATCGGCAGCCCGGTGGCGTGCTTGGCCCAGTCTTGCAGTCTTCGCTGTGAGCGCCGACGTCCTCGTCGGCCCGTTTAAGGTGGGATGCCGACGTGGACGTTGGCGTTCCCAGGGGCGACCCCGCCGATCTCTACATACCGCAGCCTCAGGCGAGGAGCGTCGGGCTGTTCAGGTAGTAGATCCAGCGGGTGCCATCAGGCTCAACCATCAGCTTCGTAAAGCGGCAGTTGTCCAGGTGGATCCGCCGCTTATTCTCCGGGTGCTCAAAGCCCAGAAAGACCTGCAGGAGGTAGTTGAAGATCATCAGGTGGCCGAAGCAGACAATGGTCTGGGCCTTGTCCTTGAGGAGCTTGACCAGGAGCCTCCGACCGCGCTCGGGGCCTTCCAGCTCCCAGGCGTCATCTTCGTCGCCCGGAAAAATGGGCGGGTCGGGGCTGGCGAGGAGTTGGGCATAGCAGTTGGGCCGATGGGGGTGATCCTCGGCCAGCAGGCTGGTCACGCAGACAGACCGCGGCTTTACCCCGCTGAGTCGGTAGGTCATCCAAGCCCGAAGCAGCGGGCTCAGAAAGACCTTGTTAACGGCGATTTGCTCAAACTGGGCCGCAAGGGCCTCGGCCTGGGCCTCCCCGCGGCTGGACAGAATGGGGTTGATTCGATCCTCCGTCTCTCCACTCTGGGACTGGCTTTCCCCATGCCGCACCAGGTAGATGGTTTTCATGCGGCGGAGTGTGGCAACCTGTCGCCCAATCGAAAAGCCTTAATCCGTCGTAATCCGCACCTTCCGCTGCCGAAGTTCGCATCGCAACCCTCCTGAATCAGCTCACCCGTGAATCCCACCAACTCGCGAGCTTCCCTGGCTGACCCAACCCCGATGGTGCTATCACCAGGCGGCGCGATCGGCTCGATGCTGGCCCCAATTGAGGTCGGGCTGGACTTTCCGACGGGTGGAGGAGGGGTCTTGGGCGTCGGCCTGGACTTGGTGGAGGTCGACCGTTTTCGGAGGGCGCTCGACCGCCACGGAGCGCGGTTATTCGAGCGTCTTTTCACGGAGGAAGAACAGGCCTACTGTGGCGCGGCGGCTCGCCCCTGGGTTCACTACGCGGCGCGCTTTGCCGCCAAGGAAGCCGCTTCCAAGGCTTTCGGCACCGGCATTGGGTCGGCGCTTTCCTGGCGCAGTGTCAGTGTTTCCCGAGATTCCCTCGGCAAGCCCATCGCCGTGCTGGATGCCCAAGCCCAGCAGCTCCTGGACTCCCTCGGTGGCCGCACCGTCCTCCTATCCCTAACCCACACCGCCACCCTCGCCCAAGCCATCGCCCTGGTGGTGCGGTAACCGTCGCCACCGCCTGGTCTTCTCCGATGACGGCTCAGCAGAATGGGCGTCGCTGCGGAAATTAAGCCCGGTGGCAAGGAAAGAAGCTCTTTACTGCTACACCTATTGAGAGAATGACTCCTCAGGAAAAATCGTGGGTTGACTGGGACTCGAACCCAGAACCTACGGATTAAAAGTCCGCTGCTCTAC
>DAIQNO010000309.1:0-3246 GCA_036788355.1 Opitutales bacterium
TACCCGATTCGATCAAGTTCACCCGCGCCGATCGTTCTGCCGCCCTTTCAGGGCTTTGAACTTTGAACGCCGATGAACCCAGGGTTGCGCTTCGCTCCACCCGTGGGCTTGAACCTTGCGCCCCGTTGGGGCTAGTATTCAAGGCGGACTTACCTCGCTGGATACTAGGAGCACGAAGTCGGGAGGTCAAGGGGAGGGGTCTTGCCACCTTCTCAGTCAACCAAGCTTAGGAAATGTGGAGAGGTGATCGCGAAAAAAACTCCGTGGTCGTCGTGTCCTCCTACCGGAGAAAATAGGCCCTTTCCTGCCCTCCGTGGTGAGAAGAATGGCCTTTTCCTGCCCTCGGTGGTGAGAAGAACGGCGTTTTCTTGTTCAACGTCGGGGTCGATGATAGGGCCTTCGCGGTCCCTACGGAGCTGGTTCAATGAGCAGCCGGAATTGGGTAATCGCCAACTGCGGGGCCACCAGGCTGAGGGTGACCGGTTCCCGAGGGCGGAGGACCGTCGCGGTCCAGCGGCTGGGGGCCACCGCAGCTGGGGCACCGTCCACCAGCCATTCCACGCGGTAGCGGATCGGGATCTCGCCGCGCCCGCCGTTGAGCAGCGTGGGGTTGACCACCAGCACGCCCGCAGAGTTACGCGAAGCCTGCAGCGACTCGATCTCGACCGCAGCAGGTAGGCCCGGCGCCAGCACCAGCCGCGGGTCACCTCCAGCGTCCGGCCCGCTGCTCGGTGCAGTCGCACAGCCGGAGGTTGCCAGCGCAATGACCAGCATGCCGACGGCTTGAATGGCAAAAAACAACCCGATCACTTCCCAAAGGCGCACCCGCCAGCCCCGGAGCACCGGGTGCCGCCGCCAGAACTGGCTCGGGGACATCGAAGCGCCTCGCTTTGGCCCAACCCCGGACCGAAGGACAGGGTTGGCGACCGCAGCAGCGGTTGAGTGATGGTCAGGCATGGTGGGGAAGGGCAGGCAAAGTTTTGGAAAGGAGGTCAAAATCACCCCCTGGAGCCTAAGAATGAGAGAGCCGCCACACGGAAGGCAATCTCCGTCGCCGTGAATCGCGCGAGGTGTCTCTCGAAGCGGCCTCCGTCGGCCACAAAACTGGATCTCGGGCTGGCGCGTTACGAGGGCCGGGAGTGCGACTGGGCGACTACGGGAGGCGTGGGCCGCAGGGGTGATGGCGGTTGAGCTTCACGCCTGAGGAGTTGAGCCATGTGGAGAGGTTGCTGTTGGCCTCTGAAAACCTGCCTGGTCGGGTTGTCAGGGTGGGATTTTGGCGGGATGGTCGCGAGATGATCGGGACGTTGGTGGTAGTGCTCGGGGATCAGCTTAATCGGGACAGTGCGGCGTTCCGGGGCTTCGACCCGGCCCTGGATGCCGTCTGGATGGCGGAGGTGACGGGCGAGTCCGAGCACGTGCCCTCTACCAAGATGCGGACGGCGTTGTTTCTCAGTGCGATGCGGCATTTCCGCAATTGCTGCCGGGCGGACGGGTGGTCAGTGCACTACACGGAGCTGACGGCGGAGCCCACAGCGGGCACGCCGGAGACGCTGTGGGACGCGCTGGGGGCGTTTTTGGCCGAGCATCGACCGCATCGGGTGCAATGGGTGCAGCCGGGGGACTTTCGGGTGCAGCAGGGCTTGCAGCAGGCGGCGTCCGCCGCCGGGGTTTCCTGGGAGGAGCTGCCGGACGGTCACTTTTTGTGCCCGTTGCCCGTCTTCGAAGCCCACGCCAAGGGGCGCAAGGCGTTGCGGCTGGAGTATTTCTACCGCGAGATGCGAGAGCGTCATCGCGTGCTGCTGACCCCGGACGGCCAGCCCGAGGGGGGGGCGTGGAACTACGATGCCGACAACCGCGGGAGCTTTGGCAAGGAAGGCCCGGCCCTGCGGGCACCGCTGCCGCGTTTCGCGCCCGATGCCACGACGCGGTCGGTCATCAAGCTGGTCAATCAGCGCTTTGCGGATCACTACGGCACGGTGACGGAGGCGGATTTTAACTGGCCGGTCACGCCAGAACAGGGCCGAGAGGCTCTAGCGGATTTTATCGAGCATCGGCTGGCGGACTTTGGGACGTATCAGGATGCGATGTGGACCGGGGAGCCGTTTCTGTACCACTCCCTGCTCTCTACGAGCCTCAATCTGAAGCTGCTGGATCCTCGGGAGGTCATCGCGGCGGCGGAGGAGGCCTACCGGGAAGGGCGGGCCCCCTTGGCCGCGGTGGAGGGCTTTATCCGGCAGATTCTGGGCTGGCGGGAGTATGTCCGGGGGATTTACTGGCGCACCATGCCGGGCTACCTGGAGCGCAACGCGCTCGGGGCGACGGAGCCGCTGCCAGAGCTGTTTTGGACGGGTGAGACCGAGATGACCTGTCTGCGCGAAACGGTCGGGCAGACGTTGCGCTATGGCTATGCCCACCACATCCAGCGGTTGATGGTCACGGGGCTCTTCGCGATGCTCTATGCGGTCGAGCCCAAGGCCATTCACGCCTGGTATCTGGCGGTTTACGTCGATGCGGTGGAATGGGTCGAGCTGCCCAACGTGCTCGGGATGAGCCAGTATGCCGATGGCGGCTTGATGGCCAGTAAGCCCTACGCGGCCACGGGTAAGTATCTCGACCGGATGAGCAACTACTGCCGCCACTGTCGCTTCAAACCGGCACTGGCGACCGGCCAGGATGCCTGCCCGTTTACAACGTTGTATTGGGACTTTCTGCGACGACACGAGGCCCAACTGGCCAAGAACCCGCGGATGGCCCTTCAGGTGCGCAACATCGGGCGTAAAAACCCGGAAGAGTGGAGGGCCATCTCCGAGCGGGTGGCCGAGTTGCGGCGACAACTCCCCTAGTGGTCGGGTGGTTTTTATCACGGTGAAGGGTATTGTCAGGTCTTTCACCACGGAGCGCACTGAGGTTACAAGGTTGTTGGCCGAAGCTTGGGTCTTTTCTCGATCAGAGAGGGGATTTCCCTTTTTTCCATGCTTAAGGAAATCTTTTCGTGGACTCCGTTTTCGCGGTGGTTAAATAATGGGGTTGAAAGGTTCTCACCACGGAGCGCGCCGAGGCGACGAAGTGGGCAGCACTGCTGCGATGCCATCAGTTGATGTCGCCGAGGTAGAGGTCGGGGAAGTCGAAGCGTTCCCCGTTCCAGTGACGGGCGAGGGCCTTGGGGTAGAGGTTGGCAGACCCCAGGTCGGCGACCGGTAGCCAACTGATGCCGGTTTGAAAGCGGTCACGCTCGCTGCCCAT
>DAIQNO010000310.1:0-3235 GCA_036788355.1 Opitutales bacterium
GTCTGGTTTGGCCTCGCCGGTTGGCTGGAGGACTGGGTGGCGGTTTCGGGGCCTGCTTTGCAAGGGTGGCGCGTCTGGACGGTGGTCAGTTATGGGTGGTTGCACGGCGGGTTTCTCCACGTTTTCTTTAACCTGCTGATTGCCTACTGGGTGGGCCGTTTTCTGCTGAACGTCTGGGGACACCGCCTGACGACCGAGGTCTTTGTGACGGCGGTGGCGGCGGGAGGGTTGGTTTTCGGGCTCCTGCACCTCGGGCAGCCTTGGAACTTTGGCCTGGGGTCTTCGGCAGGGGTCTTCGCCCTGGTGACGGCGTTCTCCTGGCTGATGTGGACGCAGGAGGTGCGCTTGATGCTGTTTTTTGTGATCCCGGTAGCGATTACCGGGAAATGGTTGTTTTACATCACGGCGGCGTCGGCGGTTTTTCCCTTTCTTTTTGGAGAGCTGCCGATGGTTTTCGGGCGGATTCCGGGTGAAGACATCTCGACGGCCCATTCCGCGCACCTGGCGGGTATAGCGGTCGGTTACGCGGCCTACTGCGGGTGGCGTCCGCCTTTCGGCTGGTTCAGCCGTCAGTGGCGCGGGCTGCGGAGTCGCCTGCAAGGGGTCACGCCGGGCGTGGAGGTGGTCGGGCCGCACCGCTCCGGCCGGGCGCAGCCGGGGCGGACGGTTGTGAACCTGGGGCGGCGTCCGAGTCGGGCCGAGGTCGATCGGATCCTCGATAAAATCACAGCGGAGGGCTTCGGCGCCCTGACGGAGGAGGAGCGGCGGGCACTCGACCGGGCAAAGCGGCAATTCGAGCGGCGCTAGGGTCTTTACCGGGGATAGTGACAGTCAAGATTGCAGAGCTAAGGAAGTCGAAACTGCTGACCTTCTGACTTTCGCTGAACCGCCAGGCCGTCGGGGGTGGGTTTTTATCGGCCAAGTCGGCGATTTTCTTGGTGCATCGATATTTCCGGCAACTTTCTTGCTGACAATGTGACTACAGAGGCAGGTTGCACTGCAAGGGTTCTCCTGATAGCGTGTTAAGGTAAAAGTTCTCTTTCGTTGGACGGGTTGAGTTTGGTCGGTCGGTCTCGCTGAAGGGAGGTTGAGACTGAGAAGTCAGGTTGATTATCATGAGGAAAGATTTTCTGATGAGGGAGTGGCACAGTGATCGGGCTTGGTCGGCGGAGGGGGGCGTGGCGCGGCCTACGGCGGCTGGGACGGGCGTTTTTTCTTGGGCGAGGTCGGCGGTGGCGTCGAGGCTGGCGGCTCTGTCCGTTTTCTGCGGCGTGTTGGGGGGGGTCTGCGGAATCCCGGTGGCTTCCGCTGAGCTTTTCTTTACGACGCAGACGATGCGTCAGGAAACGCGGATGGTGCTGCAATACCTGGAGCGGCAGCACTTTCTTCGGCAGAGTATCGACGATTTAGACATGGCCGAGGTGGTGGAGGGCTTTCTCTCGGATCTCGACGGTCAGCGGGCGTTTTTCTATCAGTCCGAAGTCACGGCGTTTCAGAAGGAATACACCCCACGCCTGGTTTCCCTGCTGCGGGCCGGTCGGCTGGATCCGGCCTTCGAGATGTATGCGGCCTTTTCGGATCGCTTTAATGAGCGGATCGACTGGGTGATGGGGCGGCTCGGTCAGCCTTTCGATTTTTCAACGGATGAGCGTTATGCTGCGGATCGTAGTAAAGCATCGTGGCCGACCGATCGGCTGGCGGCAGACGACCTCTGGGAGCGACGCCTGAAATACCAGCTCTTGAATGAGATTCTGGCGGAGGTCAGCGTTGAAAAGGCCGTAGAGGCGGTGGGGTTGCCTGGCCCGGTAGGGTCGCCGGAGGCCGACGTCGAGGGCGACCAGTCAGCCTCCCCGCTGGCCGGGGGTGTCTCGGTCGATCCGGAGGCCATCATCGACCCGGTGGTAGCAGAGGGCTTTGACTCCGAGGGGGCACTTAAAGTCGCTGTCGAGAAGGTGACCAAGCGGTATATTTCCTTAAAGGAGTCGATCAACGATCAGGACGCTATCGACGTGCAGGAGCGCTTTTTGACGGCGTTGACCCAGCGCTACGACCCGCACTCGACCTTCATGTCGGCCAACACGATGGAGGATTTTGAGATCGCGATGCGTAACTCGCTGGTGGGCATCGGAGCGGTTTTGACCACGGATGAGGGCTACTGCACGATCCGTGAGTTGATTGCGGGTGGCCCGGCAGAGAAGTCTGGGCTATTGCAACCGGGTGATCGGATCGTGGGCGTGGCCCAGGGTGAGCGTGGGGAGATGGTGGACGTGATCGGGATGCAGCTCGATCGGGTGGTGCAGAAGATTCGCGGGGAAAAGGGGTCGGTGGTGCGGTTGTTGGTGCAACCGGCTGGGGCGGATCCGTCGCGCCGGGTGGAGCATCTGCTGGTGCGGGATCAGATTCAGCTCACCAGCACCTTGGCTTCGGCGCGGGTGATTACGGTGCCGGCGGGTGAGCGCACCGTGCCGGTGGGCGTGATCCACCTTCCGGGCTTTTACGGCGAGGATAAGGCCGCCGGGACGAAGAACACCACGGAGGACGTGGCGGAGTTAATCGGGCAACTGAAGACGCTGGGGATCGAGGCCCTGGTGCTGGATCTTCGCAACAACGGTGGTGGCTTGCTGTCGGAATCCGTTCGGCTGACGGGTCTTTTTATTGACCGTGGGCCGGTGGTGCAGGTGCGGGATGCTTCGGGCCGGTTGGAGCAGTATCAAGACACGGCGGCGGGCGTTGAGTGGACGGGCCCGCTGGCCGTGCTGGTGTCACGTTACAGTGCTTCGGCGTCTGAGATCACGGCGGGGGCACTGCAGCACCACGGGCGGGCCTTAATTATCGGGGATCCGGAGACCCACGGGAAGGGCACGGTGCAGGCCGTTTACCGGCTCGACCGATCGCCGTTTTTAACCTCGATGGTCTCGAAACGGGGTGCCGCCAAGGTCACGGTGCAGAAGTTTTACCTGCCGGATGGTTCCTCCACCCAGTTGCGGGGCGTGCGGGCTGATGTTCCGCTGCCGACCATCAATCTGATGCTGCCGATTGGCGAGGGTGACCTGACCAACGCGCTGCCTTGGGACACCATCACGCCGATGAGTCGGCGGTTTTCCCTCGGTGAGTTTGAGAAGGTCGATGATGAGTTGACGGGCAGTCTCCTGGCGCTGAGTGTCGATCGCCTGAACGATCTCGACGAGTTCGGCTACCTGCGAGAGTCGATCGAGCTTTTTCGGGAGCGCTACGA
>DAIQNO010000311.1:0-3224 GCA_036788355.1 Opitutales bacterium
AGCTGAGCTAGCCCGGCAACTTCAAGGGGAGAATATTGCAATATCGGTATGAATGGGCGCAAGGCTAAAATTGTCGTGATTTCGAGCGTGCCGGGGGCCAGCGTTTGCCTGCCGGTGATGCAGGGTCGTTTTGTCGAGTCTCGGGCGTTTTGGCTTGTCGGGGGGACTCGATTCTGGACGATTCTGGCGGTGTGAAGGGTCGCATGGGACAGTCTTGGTATCGCCGATTGGCCCAGTGGGTCGCGATTCCTCACCTGACGATGTGGTTGATCGCCTTGCAAGCGGTTACCTTTTTGCTGATCGAGGGCGGCCAGACTTCGGAAGAGCGGTTGGTTTTTGCTCCGGCACTGGTGCTCAGCGGAGAATGGTGGCGGTTGTTGACGTTCCTGGTGCTCCCGCCGGACTCCGGTTTTTTCTTTCTGCTGTTGGCCTGGTATGGCTTTTACCTGATGGGGTCCGTTTTGGAAGGGGATTGGGGGTCGGGGCGCTATACTTTGTATTGGCTGGTGGGGTGGGTCGCTAACCTGGCGGTGGGCTTTGTTTTTCCGTGGGGCTATTACACCAACGCGTTTCTGTTGTCGTCGATCCTCTTCGCGTTTGCGATTTTGCACCCGCGGTTCACCTTTATGGTTTTTTTCGTGATTCCGGTGGAGGCGCGGTGGCTGGCCCTTTTTGGGATGGGAGGTTGGGCCTTGCTGGCCATTTTCGGGGAGTGGCCGGACCGACTACTGGTGGCGGCCAATTCGATGGGGTTGGTGCTTTATTTCTGGAAGAACATCGTTGAGGGCATCAGTGCTCAGCATCGCCGGGCACGTTTTTTGCGGGAGCAGGCCCGGCCAGCGGGAGTGGCCTTTCAGCGGTGTGAAACTTGCGGTGCTACCGATCGCAGCCATCCGGAGCGGCGCTTTTACTCGCAGGATGGCCAGGGCATCTGCCGGGATTGTTACGATGCTCAACGGGGGAAGCCATAGCGTTCTCGACGCAGCGCAATAGCTAAAAAGTGGCGACTGGAACTTGCGGGTAGGCCTAAAGTTCTGCACCGACGGCGTCTTGATCGTTTAGCGGCGAAATCTTTCGCAAAATGGGGTTGCGTCTTGGGGGAAAGGTATTTTGCTGAATTGTATGATTACTAACTTTTTCCTCTCGTTACGGTCAGGGCGGGCATTTCTCGGCCTTCTCTCAGGTTTGATGTTGGCGTCTTCTCAGGCCTTGGCCTGCGGTTCGGGTGCCGCGTGTTCTGAGCCCGTCTCCTACGATGCCGTTGAGGCGTCTTCCTGCGGAACGGCTTCTTCCTGCGGCACGGCTTCGGCTTGCGGAGCGGCTTCGACTGCTGAGATTTTGGCGGAAACCATCGCGGCCTACCGTGCTTCGGTGGTGCTGGCAGCAATGAGTTCCGAAGTTGAGCCGATGTCGTGCTGCTCGGCAGCGCCAACCGCGTTTTTGGCTTCGACCGACGACGTTGCTGCCCTGACGGTTGCCGCTGCCGGTGCCTCCTGCTGTGCTGTGGAGACCTCGGCTTGCTCCGCGGGCGACGTGGCGGGTTGCGCGGAGATGGCGTCCTGTGAGAAGGGTGCCAGTTGCGGAACGGCTTCGGCTTGCGGAGCGGCTTCGACCGCCGCTATTTTGGCGGAAACCATCGCGGCTTATCGGGCGTCGGTGGTTTTGGCCGCATTGAAGACCGAGGTTGAACCGATGTCGTGCTGCGGGGTGGTGCCGAGTGCCTTTCTAGCCTCTGCCGAAACGGATTGCGCCTCGGCGGGAGAAACCGCGATGCTCACGTTGGTGGAGGTGGCTCAGGTTAAGTCGGTGGGTGCTTCTGAATAGTGAAGGGAGACCGACGGCGGTCTGGTTGCCGATCGGTCAGAAGCTACTTGGCTCCGGCCTCTTTCCAGAGGTCGGAGATTAGCGTCGCTGGGATGTTTTCGGCGACTTTTGCGTCTCCGATGGTCTTCAGGACGATGAACCGGAGGTTTCCCTGAAGCACTTTTTTGTCGCGGCTCATGGCGTCGATCAGGCCGGAAACGGCAAGGGGATGGGCGGTAGGGTCAAGGCGCGTCGGCAGGTCTTGAGCGGTCAACAGGGCTTCTAGGGAGTCAATCTCGGACTGCGAGACTCCGAGCCCCAAGCGGTGGCTGAGGCGGGCCGCTAAGCTGAGCCCGATGGCCACCGCTTCGCCGTGCAGGTAGGTTCCGTAGCCCGCCACAGCTTCGATGGCGTGGGCGAAAGTGTGGCCGAGGTTGAGCAGGGCTCGCCCGCCGGTGGTGTCGGTTTCGCGTTCATCGTCGGCGACGATGGTGGCTTTGATGGCGCAGCAGCGGTGGATGATGGTGGGCAGGGCCGGACTGTCCGGGGTTACCGGGGCCAGTTTTAGCAGGGTGGCGTAGAGGTCGGCATCGGCCAGCAGGCCGTATTTTATGACCTCGGCCATCCCGGCGGCGAATTCCCGAGGGGGAAGGGTGGCTAGGGCGTCGAGGTCGATAAAGACGGCTCGCGGCTGCCAGAAGGCCCCGGCGAGGTTTTTTCCGGCGGCCAGGTTGATGCCGGTTTTTCCGCCGACTGAGCTGTCAACCATGGCTAAAAGGGTGGTCGGCACCTGGATGAAGGCGATGCCGCGCAGGTAGGTCGCCGCCGCAAAGCCCGCGAGGTCGCCCACGACGCCGCCGCCGAGGGCCACGAGGCAGCCTTGGCGGTCGATGCGGCGCCTGGCGAGGGACTCGAGGATCTCCCCGAGTCGATCGAGGTTTTTCAGGGTTTCGCCTTGCCCCGAAAGCGCGACGCTCTCGGCCTCGGTAAAGTCTCGGGAGAAGATTCCGGCGGCGCGGACGCCGTGATCGGTGACCACCGCCAAGTTGGGCTTTGGTTGGCGATAAGGGGCCAGGGTTTCGGCCAGCAGGTGCGTTAAGCCTCGGCCAATCCATAGCGGGTAGGTGCGTTCACCGAGGGCAACCTCCAGTCGAAGCGGCGGGGTCGGTTGAGCGTGGCGGGACGACTCTGCTGGGCTGGCCTGGGTAGTTGCGGCGGATTTCGAGCGAGGCGCGGTGGACTCTGACATCTTCTGGGGTTTAGGCGGAGCGGGTGGATTTTGCAAAAGCTAAAGAGAGCCGTCCGAAGTGGCGGGTTATGGACAGAGATGCCGCCCCAGAGTGGCGTGTATGGTGGGGTGCCGACGGGGACGTCGGCGCTCCCAGGGGCGGCGTTCCCAGGGGGGTGCTCCCAGGGGCGTC
>DAIQNO010000312.1:0-1340 GCA_036788355.1 Opitutales bacterium
AGACGGCTGGTCAGGGCCTGCACCTGGTGCTCCAGTGGCCGCAGAGACTCCTGCTGCTGGGCCACCCGCTGGGCCAGGCTGCAGAGGCCACGGTCGGCCTCGGCCAGCGCCTCGTGGGCCGCCGCAGCCTGGCGGGTCGCCGCGCCCGCAGCCTCGCGCTGCGGCTGGAGCTGGTCGATCCGGCGCTGCTTGCCCTCCGCCTCTGCGAGGGCCGCCTTGATGCTAGTTTCCGCCGCCACCGCCCGACGCTGGTCGGCCGTGGCCTGCTCAAAGTCAGCCACCGCCTGCCGTAACTCCGCCAACCGCGCCGCCGCGGTCTTTTCACGCTCCGCTGCCTCCGCCAGCGCCGCCTCCGCCCGCGCCAGCTCCGAGCCCGCTTTAGGCTTACCCGTGCCCGTCAGCACCGTGGCAAGCTGGCTATCCAGCCGGTCGATCAGGGCGTTGTCTCGTGCCGTCGAGAGCAAGTTAGAGCCCGCGCGGGCCGTCAGTTGGCTCAGCAGCCGACCCCGGACTTCGCCGACGGACTCCTCGGCCAGCGGCGACTGGGCACTGAGGCCCTGCCAGACCCAGAGGTGCGCCCACCGCTGCGCCAGGTTCCGCTCCGCGCCCTTTCCGCCGATGGCCGCCACCCCTCCCAGCAGCTCCGCCAGGCGCTCCTCGGCCGCCTCGTTGGCCAGCGTCACCCCGCCCGGCGTGCTCAAGCTGGTGGTGCCCTTGATCCCGTCAAACTGCTTCCGCAGGTGCCACTGCCGACCCGCCGCCTCGAACCAGACCGTGACCGTCGGAGAGCCCCCCGTGCGGGTCAGCATGGCGTCACGGATCTCCCCGGTCGCCTTGGCCTTGAAAAACAACCCCCGGTGCAGGGCCTCCACCAGCGTGCTCTTTCCGCTCTCGTTAGGCCCGTGAATCAAGGTCAGCCCAGGGCTAAAGCTCACCGAGAGTTGCCCGTGGACGCGGTAGTTTTCAATCTGGGCTTGCAGCAACTTCATCGGGTAACGGGGTCGGGGCAGCGTCGGGAGGATTCCTTAAAAGTTCTAGTCAGCGTGGGCAGCGGAAACTGCCGAGGAAATGGGCCAGGTGTAACGGTCGAGGCGATGGGCTGGGCGTCTCAGAGGCGTCACAAGGCGGCCTGGTGACAGGGTCGGAATGGGCGTCATCGTCGGGCAAAGCGTCATCGTCGGCTGCGGACAGCCGACCGTACGCGTCTCCAACATGACCGTTGGCGGCACAAAGAAATAACTAACTGAAATATCAGAGTTTCCATTAGTTTGTAATATATCTACAGAAAATGAAACTGAATCTGAAGTAATATGATCTATAACACCTGAATTGCTACTCAA
>DAIQNO010000312.1:1350-3217 GCA_036788355.1 Opitutales bacterium
ATGGGCGAAGAATCGGGGTGGTGAAAGAATCTCCGAGGCGTGGCAGGGTCGGCTTGGTGGCGACGGGCTTGGGGCAGCGGGCAAGGCTCGGCGACTCGCGACTCAGCGGCCCTCCGCCGCCCCGCCGAGCTGCGCCAACTCCAGGAACAACTCTCGCAGTGCCGTCCGGGCCAACGCTGCCTCGCCGGTGGGAGACTGGGTGCCGACAGACTCAGCCCGGGGTGCCGCATCGGGACCGGTCGAAACCATCAGCGCGTGCAGCTCCAGGGCCACCTGGGCGATGATCGGGTCTTCCCGCTGCACCAAGGAGGCCAGCTCCGCCTCCGTCGGCTCGACCACCGTCCGGTCGTCCAGGCGCAGCTCTAGCAGCCGGGCCCGCCAGCTCTCCAGCACCTCCCCCAAGGCCACGGCATCGTCTAGGCCCAGGAGCCCCCGCAGCGCCAGCTCCAGGGCATCCTCATCCACCCGACGCTCCAGCAGGCGGTCCAGTTCGGCGGCCAACTCCGACACGCCAGCGGCCTCAGAAAAGGTAAACTCTCGTCGGTGCCACCGCACCCGCCCGACCCGCCGCTCCTGCACCATCGGCGGCTGCCCGTGCCCCGGCAGCTCCACCCGCAACGCCCAACCCGCCCGATAATCGGCCCCTTTCGGAAAACGATCCTGCTCCAGCGCGCCCGCATACCAGGCCCGCGGCGAAACCGCCTTCACCCCGTGCCAGTCCCCCAGCGCCACGTAATCAAAATCCCCCGGCAGCCGACCGAGGTCGATGGTGTCTGAGACCCCGCCCTCGCCATCCTGATCCCCCGCCGAAGAAAAACCCTGCACGCTGCCGTGGGCCAGCACCACCCACGGGCGATCCGTCGGCAAGACCGACCGCATCTCCTCCGGCAGCGACCGCAACCACGCCGTCGGATCCTCGGCCCCCTGCTTCCGCACCAACGGGCACGGAAACACCACGACCGACGCTAGCACGACCGGCGTGGGCTCCAGCAACACCCTCAGGTTCGGCGCCAATTTCGCCGCCTCCCGCTGGTAAAACGCCTGCCGCCAGACGCACCCCGCCCCACCGTGGTCGTGGTTGCCCGGAATCGCCACCACCGGCACCCCGATCTGCCCCACCGCCCCGCAAAACGCCACCACCGTCGCCTGATCCGGCGTCGCCGAGTCGAACAAGTCCCCCGCCACCAGCACCAGCTCCGCACCCTCCTGCGCCGCCAACCGCCCCAGCGCCCGCACCGCCTCCAACCGATACTCCCGCAACCGCTGACGCTTCGTCGCATCCACCACCCCCTGAAACGGCTTCCCAATCTGCCAATCCGCCGTGTGCAAGAAAATCATCTCTCCACCACCTTGGAAAAGAATCCCCCACCACGCACGCCCGAAAATCCCCAAAAAAGCCCACCCGTAAACGCCCCTGGGAGCGCCGGCGTCCCCGCCGGCCCGTTTAAGATGAAGTTCCCGACGAGGACGTCGGTGCTCCCACCGGCGTCCTCGCTCCCTAGGCGTCCCCGCCGGGTTGTTTTGGTGTAGCATCCGACGAGGACGTCGGTGCTCCCTGGAGGGTCTCTATCGCTCTCGAACAAAGCGGTTCAACCCCGCCTCTAAACTTAAAAAAACTCACTCTACCCCGAAAACGGGCCTAAAATGAGTGCTCAGGGAGGGACTCGAACCCTCACGCCTTTCGGAACTGCCGCCTGAAGACAGCGTGTCTGCCAATTCCACCACCTGAGCGAAACCAGAAGTCTGGAACGCCCCCACCACCGCCGTCAAGCCCGTTTTCCCGCAGAAAACACCCGCCGCGCCCGCCAGTCCCTCCCACCGACCCCCCACTTCTGCACCGACCCCGACTTTCGCCACGCCGACGCTG
>DAIQNO010000313.1:0-857 GCA_036788355.1 Opitutales bacterium
AATCATATAAACCAGGCTATCAGCGTGGATGTTTTCTTCGTGGGCGTGGCGTCCGAGCACCAGCTTCAACTCCGGTGCCGTGACCAGCTCGCGGATGACGTGCATGATGTTGTCCCCCACGATGCCTTCCGCCGCCGAAAAGTAGCCGATGGCCATCTTGATGATCCAGCGGTCGATATCCGTAATAAAACCGGAATCATCGCGCCACTGCTCGATGTCTTTACCCATCGGGATGTCTTCCGGCTCCCAGTGGTTGGCCTTCATGTTCTTATACAGGTCATAAGCCCACTGATATTTCAGCGGGAGGATGTTAAAAAACATCGTGTCGCGCCCGTTGATCACCCGCTTCGCGCTGTAAGCCTCCTCGGCCTTCGCTTGATCCAGGGTGAAAACTTTGGAGCCAATTTTGATTTCAATGGTATTCATTTCGTAGGTGGGTCTCGAAAAAGTTTTAGAATCCGGAAAACCGGACAGGTTAAATGCCGTCGATGATGGAACGTGAAATCGTCGTCCGAGCCGATTCTCCCCAAAAATTGCTGAAAATAAGTATAGCTTGGACGGACTCGCAACCTGCAGCGCGACTTTTTCAGTGACCACGCAGCGAACCCCGCCCGAGCTGCCAACATACAGCAACGATAAAGCATCGCCGCGCAAGCAGAATCACCACATTTAGGGCGATTTTTTTCAAAACGCGCTAGATGTAGAACTCTGGCTCGTCGAGCTGACCACTTTCCCCGCCATCCCGAGGCCCTTTCTCTCTGGAACCAGGGCCGTCACCGTCTGCCCTACCCTCCCCCCCCCCGGAGGCTCCGGCGACCCCCGCAGGAGTTCCGCTGGACGCGAGGGCGGACCGTGGA
>DAIQNO010000313.1:867-3212 GCA_036788355.1 Opitutales bacterium
GGGCCAAGGCCGGCGGCGGAGGCGGCGGGCGCAGACGGCCAGCCGCCATCAGTTGATCGACCTTTTCCAACAGCACCTGGCGGCTAAACGGCTTGGCCAGAATGGCATCCGCCCCAGCCGCTTCGGCATCGTTGAGCCGTGAAAAGACATCACCCCCCTTGGCCCCGCTGATCGCCAGAATCTTCACCGAGGGCCGAAGCTCTTTTATCCGCTTAATCAGCTCGAAACCACTCACCTCCGGCATCCACAAGTCGGTGATGACCAGGTCGTAGGCGGCTTTTTGAAACAGCTCCCAAGCCTCCCGACCATCCGCCGCCACCGACACGCGATGGTCGTCATGCACCAAAAACGCCTGCAACACCTCCACAAGCTGCGCAAAGTCGTCAACGAGGAGGATATTGGCCATGGCGTTGCGATGGGTGGGCTGGAATGAAGCTTACCGCGCCGTCCAGAATGACGGTCGGATAACAGTTTCTCTTATCCAAAAATGTAACCGACGTAAGCGCGGTCAGCCAATCAGAAACCACCACGTCGGTAATCAATCCGCCAAAAATCAGGTGAAAGCACCCTACTGACCGGGAGCCGTCAAAACAACCGTTACCGCATGCACTGCACCTTCGCCCAAAGCACCTAGGGCCGCTCGAAAAAGTTTCCCGACCACTGCGGGCAATACTACCGGAGGAGGGACTCGAACCCACACGGTTTCCCGGTCGATTTTGAGTCGACTGCGTCTGCCATTCCGCCACTCCGGCTTGAGGCTTGAAAGAT
This sequence comes from Opitutales bacterium, assembly GCA_036788355.1. Lineage (GTDB taxonomy): Bacteria > Verrucomicrobiota > Verrucomicrobiia > Opitutales > Cerasicoccaceae > DAIQNO01. The sequence goes on from DAIQNO010000313.1 coordinate 1,636, forward strand.
GGATGTCGTTGACCCCATAGATCAAGCAGAAAATGAGCGGCCCCCATCAGATTTCCGAAATCCCCGCGAGCCGCGCCACGTCCCCGGACTCCTCCGATCCTCTCCAGCCAACAGTGCTCGCCCGAGGGCTCTTTTCTCTCCATCCCGCAAGTCGCCCGTGGGCCGTTTCGCTCGGGGCCGGTCTGCTCGGCGCGTTGCTGTGGTCGGCGGCCTTTCCCCCAATCGGTGCCGCCGCGCTGATCTTTATCTTCGCCCTCCCGATGCTCGGGGTCGCCGCCTGGCGGCGGGACAGCCCCCTCCCCTGGCGGCCTTACTTCGGCGGCTGCGCCGTCGCCGGAGTCCTCGGCTGGGCCTTGACGTTGCTGTGGCTGCGCCACGTCGCGGCTCCGCTCGGCTGGCTCGGCGTCGGTCTGCTCGCGCTCCTCGTCGGCGGGATGATGGCCGGGTGGTTGGCCGTGGCCGGAATCCTCTTCCGCCGCCAGCTCGTGCAACCGACGGCGTGGCCGCGCCGACTGCTGACCTGGGCCGGCCTGGCGGGCCTCTGGGTGCTGCTGGAGTGGGTGCGGACGTGGCTGCTGACGGGCTTTCCGTGGGCGCCCGCAGCTGCGGCCCTCTGGAAGGCCCCGGCCCTGCTGCAATCCGCCGCCTGGCTCGGCCAAGGCGCCGTCTCCTTCGCAGTGATCTGGGCCAACCTAGCCCTCGCCCACGCCCTCACCCGACTGCCTGCCGCCCTGCGCGACCCCCACGGCAGCCTCCGCCCGCTCCACCTCACCGCCATCATCCGCCCTACCCCTGAGCTGGCCTGCCTCCTGGTCTGGGTCGCCGTCTCGCTGGCCCAATTTTCCGGCAGTTGGCGTTCCTCCCAGCGCGCCGAGCCCCTGCTGACCGCCGCGGTGATCCAGCCCTGGACGCCCGCCCATCTCAAGTGGGAACCCTCCCGCGCCCAAGAGACCCTCCGGGAACTCGCCGAGCTGTCGGTCGCCGCAATCGAGGCCCATCCGGAGGCCGAACTCATCCTCTGGCCCGAAGCGGCCACGCCCTACCAACTGACCGCCGCGCCCACCGACGGCCTACGCCAGTGGCTGGCCGACCTGATGGCCGAGGTCAACCGCCCTATCCTCCACGGCAACCTCCTGGCCTCTCCCGACCGGACTTCCTGGGTCAACGGCCTCTTCCTCGTCGAGACCACCGGCTACGTCCTGCCGACCCACTACGCCAAGCGCCAACTAGTCCCTTTTGGGGAATACGTTCCGTTGCGCGGCCTCCTCGGCGGCCTCGGCAAGGTCGTCCCGCTGCCCGCCGACACCACCCCCGGCCAGACCGCCGTCCTGATCCCGCTAAACCTGCCGGCTCGGAACCCACCTCTCCCCGCGACCCCAGCCATCCTCCCGCTCCCGCCCCGCGCGGTGGAACTGCCCTCCGGGACGGAGAACCCTTCCAACACGGAAGACCCCTCCAGAACGGACGACCCGTCGGCAACGGGATCCCCCCTTGCAGCGGGGGATCCCTCCAGAACGGAAGCCCCCTCGACCGCCGGCTGGGTCTTTCACTTCGAGGCGGCTGCCCCCAGAACCCTC